>CALCDN010000001.1 GCA_937900755.1 uncultured Acetobacter sp.
CAACCCCCCCCCCCCCCCCCCTGGCGGCCCCAACCTGCCCCCCGGTACCAACCCCCCCCCCGGCGGGCCGGACCCCCCATACCCGCTGCGGCGCGCGCCGCCGCCGCCAGCCTGCTGGAACCGGAAAAATGACACCCACACCTCCCCCGATCGCACAGATGGACCTTGAACAGGTCCGGGCGGAGCTGGCTGACCTAGCCACCCGGATTGCCCACCACAACACCGCCTACTACCGCCATGACGCGCCAGAAATAACCGATGCGGACTATGATGGTCTACGCAGACGCTATAACGACCTTGTGGCGTACTACCCCGATGCGGAGCCGCAAGGCAGCGCCGCCAACACAGTAGGGGCCACCCCGGACACGGCATTTGGCAAGCATGTCCACCTTGTGCCCATGCTCTCGCTCGACAATGCGTTCGACCGCGAGGAATTTGAGAGCTTCATGGCCCGTGCCGCCCGCTTTTTGGGGCTGGACCAGAATGACGCGCCCCCCCTGCGGCTGGTGGGCGAACCCAAGATCGATGGCCTGTCCATCAGCCTGACCTATGAACACGGCCGGTTCACACGCGGGACCACCCGCGGTGATGGCACGGAAGGGGAGGACGTAACCGCCAACCTGCGCACATTGGCTGGCTTGCCGCCGGAACTGCCCGCCCCCTTCCCCGACCTGATTGAAATCCGCGGAGAGGTGTTTCTTTCCAAGGCCGATTTTATCGCGCTCAACACCGCACAGGAGGCGGCGGGCAAGCGGTTATTCGCCAACCCGCGCAATGCGGCGGCTGGCTCGTTACGCCAGCTGGACCCTGCTGTTACCGCCCAGCGCCCCCTCTCCCTTTTTGCCTACGCGCAGGGGTTCTGCTCGCACAGGACAACCCGTAGCCACTGGGATTATCTGGAGCAGTTGCGGGCCTGGGGGTTTGTGGTCAACCCGCTCTCGCGCCGGATTGATGGCGCGGCCGAGGCCGAAACCTTTTTCGAGGATATCAGCCGCAATCGGGCCGAGCTTGCCTATGATATTGACGGCGTGGTTTACAAGATAGACGACCTGAGCCTGCAGGAACGTCTGGGCTTTGCTGGCCGCGCCCCGCGCTGGGCCATAGCGTGGAAGTTCCCTGCCGAGCAGGCCATTACGCGCCTGAACGCCATAGAAATCCAGGTTGGCCGCACCGGTGCGCTAACCCCGGTCGCTCATCTGGAGGCTGTCAATGTCGGGGGGGTGCTTGTCACCCGCGCCTCCTTGCACAATGAGGACGAGATCAACCGCAAGGATGTGCGCGTGGGCGATCTGGTGTTTGTCCAGCGCGCGGGCGACGTTATTCCGCAGGTGCTGGGGGGTGTGCCCCAGGAGGCCAACGCGGCGCAACGCGGCCCCCTGTTCCACTTCCCCGATCATTGCCCGGCCTGCGGGGCGCTGGCTGTCCGCCCCGAGGGCGAGGTTGTGCGCCGGTGCACTGGCGGGCTGACCTGCCCGGCGCAGGCGGTGGAAAGACTGGTCCACTTTGTCTCCCGCCTGGCGTTTGACATTGAAGGGCTGGGAGAGCGCAGTATCCGCGAATTTTATGACGCGGGGCTGATCCGCACCCCCGGCGATATCTTTCGCCTTAAAGAGCATGCGCCCGCACTGGAACAGCGCGAGGGCTGGGGCGAGCAGTCCGTACGCAACCTGCTCCAGGCCATAGAGGAGCGGCGCACGATCACGCTGTCGCGCTTTATTTACGCGCTGGGCATCCGCCGCATAGGGGAAAGCAATGCCCGCCTGCTGGCCCGCCATTATGGCACTTATGCCAACTGGCTGCGCCAGATGGAGGCTGCTACCATCATCGGTTCCGATGCCCGGCTGGAGCTTGGCTCCATTACCGGCATAGGCAACGCCATTGCGACCGACGTGGTGGCGTTTGTGGCCGAACCCCACAACCAGACCACTCTGGCCGACCTGAGCGCCATGCTGGACATTGCAGAGGAAAGTGCTGCAAACGGCGGCCCCCTGGCAGGCAAGACCATTGTCTTTACCGGCTCACTGCTGACCATGACCCGGCCAGAGGCCAAGGCCACGGCCGAACGCATGGGGGGCAAGGTATCCGACTCCGTTTCCAAAAAGACGGACATAGTGGTGCTGGGAGAAAAAGCGGGCTCCAAGGCCAAGAAGGCTATGGAACTGAACATCCAGACCATGGACGAAGCAGAATGGAACGCCTTTTGCGTGACAAACGGATAGAACCGCCACCCCCGCAGTTTTTTACCATTTACCTGTAAAAGAGAGATTGCCCGACGGCCAAATCTGCGCCATGCTGGCGGGCAACGAAGGGGTGGAGTTCGTCGTCCAAACCAAAAATAAAAATTCCGTGCCCAGTCCGGCTGCTGTTCCGGTATCCCCTGTTCCCATCCCCTCGGTCGGAACTTCAGCTCATCTGGCACAAAAGAATGAAGTGAACGGCAAAATGACCAAGTGGATCTACAGTTTCGGTGCTGGCCAAAGCGAAGGCAACGCCGGGATGCGCAATCTCCTCGGCGGCAAGGGCGCCAATCTGGCGGAAATGGCCAATATCGGCCTGCCCGTGCCCCCCGGATTTACCATTACCACTGAAGTCTGCACCGCCTTTTACGACAATGGACGGAAGTACCCGGCCGAGCTGGAAGCCCAGCTTGAAGCCGCAATGGGCCTGGTGGAAAAGGCCATGGGCCTGCGCTTTGGCGACGCCGAGAACCCGCTCCTGGTCTCCGTCCGCTCCGGCGCGCGCGTTTCCATGCCCGGCATGATGGACACAGTGCTCAACCTCGGTCTGAACGACACGACTGTTGAAGGCCTTGTCCGCTCCTCGGGCGATGCCCGCTTTGCATGGGACAGCTACCGCCGCTTCATTCAGATGTACGGCTCCGTTGTGCTGGGTGTGCCGCACCACGAATTTGAAGACCTGCTCGAACAGGCCAAGCGCGCCGCTGGCAAGCTTGATGACACCGCCCTGAGCGCCGAAGAATGGCAGGACGTTGTCAAAAGCTACAAGCAGATCGTGCTGTCCGAAACGGGCACCCCCTTCCCCGAGGAACCCAAGGACCAGCTCTGGGGCGCCATTGGAGCCGTTTTTGGCTCATGGATGAACCCGCGCGCCAACACCTACCGCAAGCTGCATGACATTCCCGCCAGCTGGGGCACGGCCGTGAACGTCCAGTCCATGGTGTTCGGCAACATGGGGAATGACTGTGCAACGGGCGTGTGCTTTACCCGCGACCCGTCCACGGGCGAGAACATCTTCTACGGTGAATACCTGATCAACGCGCAGGGCGAAGACGTGGTCGCGGGGATCCGCACCCCCCAGCCCATGGCGGAATGTCGCTCGGTTGCAGGCCAGACCTCGATGGAAAAGGCCCTGCCCGAAGCCTACAACGAACTGCTCAAGGTGCGTGACCTGCTTGAACGCCACTACCGCGACATGCAGGATATTGAATTTACGGTACAGGCCAACACGCTGTACCTGCTCCAGACCCGCTCGGGCAAGCGCACTGCCGCCGCCGCCCTGCGCGTGGCCATCGACATGGCCAAGGAAGGCCTGATCACGCAGGAAGAAGCGGTCACACGCGTTCCCCCCGCATCGCTCGACCAGTTGCTCCACCCCGTGCTGGACCCCAAGGCCGAGCGGCAGTTGCTCACCCGTGGCCTGCCCGCCTCCCCTGGTGCCGCCACCGGCATTATCGCCTTCTCGGCGGAAGACGTGGAAGACCGCGCCGCCAAGGGTGATGATGTCATTCTGGTGCGTATTGAAACCTCCCCCGAGGACGTGCACGGCATGCACGCAGCCCGTGGCGTCCTGACCACCCGTGGCGGCATGACCTCCCACGCAGCGGTTGTGGCCCGTGGCATGGGCCGCGTGTGCGTGGCCGGTGCTGGCAGCATTGCCGTGGACTACAAGGCCCAGACCATGACCGTGGACGGCCACACGCTCAAGGCGGGCGACTGGGTTACGCTTGATGGCGGCACGGGGGCTGTCTACAAGGGCCGCGTTCCCACCATTCCGCCCACCCTGTCGGGCGATTTTGCAACCCTCATGGGCTGGGCGGACGGTATGCGCCGCCTTGGCGTGCGCGCCAACGCCGAAACCCCCGAGGATGCGGAAACCGCGCGCCGCTTTGGTGCGGAAGGCATTGGCCTGTGCCGGACCGAACACATGTTCTTCGGCCCCGACCGCATTGGCCATGTGCGCCAGATGATCATGGCCGATGACGTGGCAACACGCGCCCGCGCCATTGAAGCCCTGCTGCCGTTCCAGCGGAGCGACTTTACGGAACTGTTCCGCATTATGGCGGGCCTGCCGGTGACCATCCGCCTGCTGGACCCGCCGCTGCACGAGTTCCTGCCGCATGGCGAGGCTGAACTGACTGATGTGGCCAAGGCTCTGGGCAAGGATGTGGACAGCCTGCGCGCACGCCGCTCGGCGCTGTCCGAATCCAACCCCATGCTGGGCCACCGTGGCTGCCGTCTGGGCATTACCTACCCCGAAATCTACGCCATGCAGGTGCGGGCCATTACCGAGGCCGCCCTGGATATTGCCAAGGAAACCGGCAAGCCCGTGGACCCCGAAATCATGATCCCGCTGATCGGCACCAAAGCCGAGCTGGACCTGGTGCGCAAGGCCTGTGAAGGCGTGATTGCCGATGTGCTGAGCGAACGTGGCACCCAGCTTTCCTACAAGATCGGCACCATGATCGAGCTGCCCCGCGCGGCCCTGACCGCCGACCAGATTGCCCACAGTGCCGACTTCTTCTCCTTCGGCACCAACGACCTGACGCAGACAGCCCTTGGCCTGTCGCGTGATGACGCTGGCTCCTTCTTGCCTGAATACGTGGAGAAAGGGCTGCTGCCGCAGGACCCCTTCATCTCCATCGACCGTGAGGGCGTGGGCGCGCTGGTACGCATGGGTGTGGAAAAAGGCCGTGCTTCCAAGCCCGACCTCAAGCTGGGCATTTGTGGCGAACACGGCGGGGACCCGCTTTCCATCGCCTTCTTCGAAGAAGTTGGCCTGGATTACGTGTCCTGCTCCCCCTTCCGCGTGCCGGTCGCCCGTCTGGCCGCAGCACAGGCAGCCCTTGCCGCACGCAATAACAAGGCTGTCAAAGCCTAAGGAAAGAATGGCCGCCTCCTACCGGGGCGGCCATTTTTCAATCTGATATCATGCAAAAAATTCTTACTCTCCACCTCGTGTCCGAGGCTACGGGGCAGACGCTCGATTCCGTGGCGCGGGCCTGCATAGCGCAGTTCCCCAATACAGAGGTCAGGCTACGGCACTGGAACCTGATCCGTACCCAGATCCAGCTCCGGCGGGTTTTGCGGCATATTGCCAATAACCGTGGGCCGGTCATGTCCACCCTGACAGACCCGATCCTTCAGGCGGACATGGAGGCAGGCTGCGCCAGCCTGCAGATCAGGCTTTTGGATGTGCTGGACAACGCCCTGCACTTTCTGGCCGAGGAAACCGGGGAGGAAGCAACCCGCCACCCCGGTGGCCAGTACATCATGGATGAAAACTACTACCAGCGCATTGAGGCCATGCATTACGTGCTGGCCCATGATGATGGGCAGGAAACACGTGGCCTGAACAAGGCTGACGTTATTCTGGTTGGTGTGTCCCGTGTTTCCAAAACCCCGACCTGTTTCTATCTGGCCAATCGGGGCATCAAAGCTGCCAATGTACCGCTGGTTATGGGCATAGAACCACCCGAGGCCCTGTTCACCACGACCAAGCCGGTTATTGGCCTGACCATAGACCCCGAACGGCTGATTGAAATCCGGCGGAACCGCCTGAACCAGATGATACCAGGCAAGTCCCGCCCCGAGGCCATAACGGACTACGCCTATATTGACCTGGAAAAAGTGCAGGAAGAACTGCACTGGGCAAGGCGGCTATGCCGCCGCCACAACTGGCCGGTTATTGATGTGACACGCCGCTCCATTGAGGAGTCGTCGGCCTCCATCCTTGAACTGATCGCCACCACGGCCTAGCTGACTGCCCCCTGTTGCGCCGCACAGCACGCGCGACAGGGGGAAATGCCCTAGAATGGCGTTGGCGGGTACAAGCGCCTGCCCCCCAGACCGGGGGTGGCGCTTAATCCGCCATTTCTTCGGCTGTCAGCCTTTGCACCCGCACGGCCTGCCCCTGTGCGTTGTAGTAGATCACGCTGCTGCCGCGCCGCTGGGCGTAGCCATCGGGCTGGCCGTCCTTGGTCCAGAACAGCAGGCGGTTTGTATCGGGCTGCTCAATAATTCTGTCCCCCGGCGGGGTGAAGTGATATTTGCTGAAATCCTTGCGTGCACGCGGCAGCGGCAGTTTGCCAGCCAGGTTGTGCATGCTTGAGGTACGGTGGGCGTCCGAATCATCATCTTCCCCACCGTTCAGCGGGTCGCCTTCGGCATGGGCGGGCACGCCAGCCACAAGGGGCAGAGCGACCGCGCACAGACCGACCATGATTTTCCATTTTTTGCGGAATACCGGCATCATGTCGGTGCTTCCTCCTTCATTCAGGCCTCTGATGGCAAAATTTGCCGGGTATTGCGTGACCCTAACACAGGTTAACGCCAGCTACCGCGTTACTCCTGTTACAAAAAACTGTCAGCCCCCAGTTTTGGCATGGGCTCCCCACCCTCATGGCGAGGCCATGACGCACCTTGCTTGCCCGCACCGGAACAAAAAGGATAAGAAGGCCACATGACAGAAACGCTGGTCAGTCCTTTTTTACTGGAACGCGACATAAAAAAAAGCCGCTTTCTTGCGCGCGCAACCCCCATAGCCAGCCCTGAAGAGGCCGAGGCATTTATTGCCCGCATTGCCGCGGCGGAACCCGATGCCACCCACCATTGCTGGGCCTGGCAGTTTGGCCCCCATTGCCGCTGCCACGATGCGGGCGAACCTTCGGGCACGGCAGGCCGCCCCATTTTGCAGGTGGTGGTGGCCCAGAAGCTGGACCGGGTGGCCATTGTGGTTTCACGCTGGTTTGGGGGGATCAAGCTGGGCGCTGGCGGGCTGGTCCGCGCCTATGCCGGTACGGCGGCCGAATGTCTGCGCGAGGCCCCGAAGGAAGAACTGATCGAGCGGGTCAGGCTGGGCTTTCACTGCCCTTTTTCATTGCTGGGTATTGTGCAGGCCCGCCTGCCGGAATGGGGTGCTGAGGCCGAACCACCCGTTTACGACGCAAACGGCGCATGGTTCCAGCTCCTGCTTCGCGCGGATCTGCAACACACTGTGCGGGCAAAGCTTACAGACCTGACCAGTGGCCAGGCCGATATACGCCTTATTGCGGAAAACCCCGCGCAGCCTAGCGGGGCGTAACCCAGCCATTGCCGGTGGAATCGCCTACCTGCCCGGACCCGAACGGGCCAGAGTTCTGGTAAGCCGAGCCATAGCGTGACAGGTCCGAACCGGTGACCGAATCCCTGTGTACCTTGGCCAGATGGTCCGGGTCATCCCCGTGCTGGAACTCCATGGACGGGGCATCCTGGTAACCGGGGGGAAGGCTGCGGTGCCCATGCACGGTTTTTGATTCGGTGGACTTGGCCGCACCGGCACCCGTATCCATGTTGCCGCTCCCTTCGGAAAAGGAGACATCGTCATTCGGGGTCATCAGGGGGTCCGCGTGAGCAACACTTGCTGCCCCCATCAGGCTTGCGCCCATGAAGAGGCCGGACATCACGTTTACAAACGGTCTACGCAGCTGCGCCATTGCGCGTTACCCCGCAAGAAAAAAAGAAAAATACCCACACGGGCCATGAAGCCAATGGCCTTGCGAGTTCCACACTGGCAACCCTTATCACACCAAAAGTGCAAAAAACCAAATTCTCTGACCAAAAGTGGAGCGGATGCCACACCATTGGCCAGAACATGGCTTGGAGCCATAAACGCAATTTGCGTAATTGGTGCATTTTAGACATAAAGGCAGCCGCCTTTGGCAAATCAATGCCCGAGAGAGATTGTTTTTACCCTTCTGCTTACCATCTGTGTGTAATCAGCCCAACCGAACAGGAACGCGTTATGAGTGCCACGCTCACCCAGCCCAACCCGACGTCTGAGGCCTGGATGCCGGATAGCTGGCGTTCGTTTCCGTTCAAGCAGATCCCCACCTACCCGGACGCCGCCGCACTCAAAACTGTCGAGGACCGGCTGGGCGCCTACCCTCCGCTGGTTTTTGCGGGCGAGGTGCGCCGCCTGCGCAACCATCTGGCCCAGGCCGCCCAGGGCAAGGCCTTTGTGCTCCAGGGTGGCCCCTGTGCTGAAAGCTTTGGCGAGTTCAAGGCCGACATCGTGCGCGACACGTTCCGTGTGCTGCTGCAAATGGCCGTGGTGCTCACCTTTGGGGCCAAGGTGCCGGTTATCAAGCTCGGCCGCATGGCCGGGCAGTTTGCCAAGCCCCGCTCGTCCGACATGGAAACGGTGGATGGCGTGAGCCTGCCCTCCTACCGGGGGGACATCATCAACGGACCGGAATTCACGCCTGAGGCGCGTATTCCCGACCCCGCACGGATGGAAACGGGCTACTTCCAGTCCACTGGCATCCAGAACCTGCTGCGCGCCTTCTCACGCGGGGGATACGCCAACCTGCACGAGGTACACCGCTGGAACCTTGGCTTTGTCGAGCGCTCCCCGCTGGCCAACCGCTACCGCACCATGGCCGAACGCATTGGCGAGACCCTCGCCTTCATGCAGGCCTGCGGAATTGATGCGGCTTCCTCCGCGCAGGTGGATGAAACCGAGTTCTCCACCTCGCACGAGGCCCTGCTGCTGCCCTATGAGCAAGCCCTGACCCGCGTCGCTTCCACGTCGGGCGAA
>CALCDN010000002.1 GCA_937900755.1 uncultured Acetobacter sp.
GGCATAGGGCGGAAATTCCAGAAACCAACAGTATTCGAAGCCTTGAGCGTGCGGGAGAACCTGCTGCTCTCCCTCAGTGGTATCCGTTCCCCTTTTGCGGTTCTCATGGCCCGCCCGAGTGGTGCGGAAAGCGAGCGGATAGACTATTTGCTCGAACTGACACGTTTGTCCGCCCATGCTCACAGGCAGGCTGGGAGCATGAGCCACGGCCAGAAGCAATGGCTGGAAATTGGCATGCTGCTGGGCCAGGAGCCCGAATTGCTGCTGGTGGACGAACCCGTGGCAGGCATGACCGATGCCGAAACCATGGCAACGGCTGACCTGCTGCGTGCAATCAACAAGACGCGCAGTGTGGTGGTGGTCGAGCATGATATGGATTTTGTGCGTGCACTGGATGTTACCGTAACGGTGCTGCACGAAGGCTCGGTCCTGGCCGAAGGCGCCCTGGACGATGTGAGCGCGGACCCCCGGGTGGTTGAGGTCTACCTTGGACGCTAAGGCCCTGCCCAATACACCACCCATGCCTGCAAGGCAGACCAGAGGAGGCAACCCCCATGCTCAGGGTTGACGATGTACATCTTTACTACGGCGCCGCGGTGGCTTTGCGCGGGGTTTCCCTGCAAGCGCGCCAGGGCGAGGTTACATGTGTGCTGGGTCGCAATGGCGTGGGCAAAACCAGCCTGCTGCGCTCCATAACAGGCATGCACGCGACAAGATCGGGGAAAATAGAATGGGAGGGGGAGGACATTACGGCTCTGCCCGCGTACGAACGGGCGCGCAGGGGCATTGCAACCGTGCCGCAGGGGCGCGATATTTTCCCACTTCTGAGTGTGCGGGAAAATCTGGCCACCGGGTTTGGTCTTCTCCCGCGCAACAAGCGCAAAGTGCCTGATGCGGTCTTTGACCTCTTTCCCGTTCTGGCAAAAATGCTTGATCGGCAGGGGGGGGACCTGTCCGGCGGTCAGCAGCAGCAGCTTGCCATTGCGCGCGCTCTGGTGACCCGGCCACGCCTGCTTGTGCTGGATGAACCCACGGAGGGCATACAACCCAGCATTATCAAGGATATTGGCACAATTATCAGCCTGCTGCGTAGCCAGGGGGACATGGCCATTGTGCTGGTTGAACAGTATTTTGATTTTGCGTTCGCACTGGCTGATTACGTTGCGGTCATGGACAAGGGTAAAATTGTGCTTTCAGGCAGAACAGAGGAACTTGTGGCCGATCAGGTGCGCTCACATATCGCGATCTGAGGGTCCGTGTTCGTGCCTGCCCAGACAGGGACAGGGGGCACAAG
>CALCDN010000003.1 GCA_937900755.1 uncultured Acetobacter sp.
GTTCATCAACGACCCCGCGCTGGGCCGTGCGCTGGAGGTGGACAAGCTGCCCGCGGCCTTTTTGCTGGACCCGCAGGGGGTGCTGGTCGCGCGCGGGCTGGTGAACAACCGCGAACACCTTGAAAGCCTGCTCAACGCATGGGAAAGCGGGTTTGGCACGGTGCAGGCCTACCTTGCCCATGCCCGCAAAACAGGCCGGACGACCGCATAGGCCACCTGCATGCGTACCCGGCCTGCCTGCCCCAGCCTTGTGGATGGTGGAACCTTCATGCACACAGGTGCGTTAAGGGTAATCCGTGCAGGGGACTGCATGGGGTCCATCCATAATCAAGGAGAACGCAGGCGTGAGTATTCCTGAACTAACCCTGAACGATGGCCGGAGCTTTCCACTTATAGCTTTTGGTACATACAAACTGAACGGTGCTGCGGGCGTGCAGGGCATGGTGAGCGCGCTGGACGTTGGCTACCGCGCGCTGGACAGCGCGTTCAATTACGAAAACGAAGGGGCCGTGGGCGAGGCCGTGCGTAAAAGCGGGCGCGCGCGCGAGACATTGAACATTGCCTCCAAGCTGCCGGGCCGACACCACCAATATGATGAAGCCCTGAGCTGCATTGAGGAATCCCTCTACCGCGCGGGGCTGGACTATTACGACCTGTATTTCATCCACTGGCCCAACCCCAAAAAGGGGCTGTATGTGGAGGCATGGCGGGCGTTGATCGAGGCGCAAAAGCGCGGTTATGTGCGCTCCATTGCCGTGTGCAACTTCCTGGCTGACCATCTGGACAAGCTCAAGGCCGAGACAGGCGTGCTGCCCACCATCAACCAGATCGAGCTTTCGCCCTACTTCCCCCAGGACGATATGCGGGCCTACCACCAGAAGCACGGTATTGTGACCGAGGGCTGGAGCCCGATAGGCCGTGGTGGCAAAATCCTGTCGGACGAGCTGATCGCGGGCATTGCCAAACGCCTTGGCAAAAGCTCGGCGCAGGTGGTGCTGCGCTGGCACGTGCAGGTGGGTTCCGTGCCCATTCCCAAAGCCTCGCACCGTGAGCGCCAGCTTGAGAACATGTCCGTGTTCGACTTTGAACTGACGGAGCAGGACATGAAGGCGATTGCCACACTGGCCCGCCCCGATGGGCGCTCCTTTGGGCAGGACCCCGCAACGTACGAGGAGTTCTGAGCCTGTCCGGGGCCTGTCCGGGGCCTGTCCGGGGCCTGTCCGGGGCCTGTCCGGGGCATAACCGCCCCAGGCACGCGCCGCGTTTTTTACCGCCCGACCCGCCCCGGCCGTTTTGGGGCAGGTTGGGTGCACGGTAGATAGTGCACGGCAGATGGGTACGCGGCGGCCTTGGGGCGCGCCTGCGGAGCTACGGCTTGGCAGCCTGTTGGGCGTTGCGCACCCTTTGCTCCATGTCCTGGGGTGTTGCCGTGGTAAAGTGGGTCATGACAAAGCTGGCAATGTCGGCCAGGTCCCGCGCGCTCAGCCCGCCCCCCACAAAATGTGGCATGACCTGCACACCCGTTGTGGTTTGCATACCGCTCCCCTGCACCAGAATCCGCACAAGGTTGCGCCCGTTATCCGCCCCCAGTGAGCGCGCGCCCGTTATGGTGCCAAAGCTGGACTGGCGGCCCGCGCCATCGGGCATGTGGCACCCCGCGCAGGTGGCGGCATACAGGCGCGCACCCCGCGTGGTCTGGGGGAGGGCGGCGTCCCCCGCCGGAGGAGTGGTGTGTTCCACCATGTCCGCCGCCGTACGGTAGGGGGGCAGCCCGCGCAGGTACACCACCATGGCGTGGATGTCCTGCACGCTCAGGTAGCGCAGGCTGTGGCCGACCACATCGGCCATGTCCCCCGCCGCCGTGCCGTGCCCATCGGCATGACCGGTGGCCAGGTACCGGGCCAGGTCCTCATCGCTCCATGCGCCAAGCCCGCTCTGCCTGTCCGATGTCAGGTTATAGGCCCGCCAGCCATTGACCACATTGCCGCCCAGCGCGTGGCTGTTATCCAGCCCGAAGGTGGCGGTGCGGGGGGTGTGGCAGTCCCCGCAATGGCCCGGCCCTTCCACCAGGTAGCGCCCACGGTTCCACTCCGCCGGTTTGCCCGGATCATCCGCGTAGGTGGCGGCAGGGCCGTTGAGCAGGTTCCAAAATACCATGAGACCGCGAACGGAAAACGGAAACCTGAGTGCGTTTTCCGGTGTTTTTTGGGGGGATGGCGCAAGGGTGGCCAGGTAGGCGCGTATGTCGCGGACCTGTGCCACGCTCATGCGCGCATAGGCGGGGTAGGGCATGGCGGGGTAGAGATGCTTCCACCCGGGGGACACACCCTTGCGCACCGCATCCACAAACTGCTGGTCGGTCCATGCGCCAATGCCCGCGGTTTTGTCCGGTGTGATGTTGGGAGCATACATGACCCCGACACCAGGCAGGCTGAAGGCCCGGCCACCGGCATAGGGCGTGCCGCCTTCGGCTGTGTGGCAGACCTCGCAATCGGCCGCGCGGGCCAGGTACCGCCCGTTTTCCACATTGGTCGCGGGTGCTGCGGCGTGGGCATGGGGGAAGGCCACAAACAGGGCCATGCCGCCAAGCAGGGAGCCTGCCAAACCCGGTGTGGCGCGCGTGCGCAAGGTCTTGCCCATCAGCCCTGCTCCGTGCCATTGGCCCCGTTACGGGCGGAGAGAAGGGGCAATGTGCGGTAGCGCCGCCCCTGTGCCGCCGCCATGGCGTTGGCCAGAACGGGGGCGGCCGCCGCGGTGCCAACCTCGCCAATGCCGCCGGGGTCTTCCGTGCTGGGCATGAGCAGGACGTCAATTTTGCGGGGGGTCTCGTTCATGCGCATGACACGCCATGTGTTGAAGTTGTTCTGCTGCACCCGCCCCCCTTCGAGCGTGATTTCGTTATACAGGGCCGCGCTGAAGCCAAAGATCAGCCCGCCCTCAATCTGCGAGACGACCTGGTCGGGGTTGAGCACGCGCCCGCAATCCACCACGGCGGTCACGCGGTGGATCATCACGGCGTCCGGTTCGGGCATTTCCACTTCCGCAATGCTGGCCATGTAGGAGCCAAAGGCAAACTGCACGGCTACGCCCCGTGCGCGGCCCGGTGGCAGGGGGGTGCCCCACCCCGCCGCCTGTGCCGCCTTGTCCAGCACGGCCAGGGCGCGGGGGTTCTGGGCCAGCATGGCACGCCGGTAGGCCACGGGGTCCGCGCCCGCGCGGTGGGCCAGTTCGTCAATAAAGCCTTCCACCACAAACAGGCCGCGTGTGCCGCCCACGCCACGCCACCATGCGGTGACAATGCCGGGGGCTTCGCGCCGGGCAAATTCCAGCCGGTAGGCGGGGTAGGTGTAAGGGGTCACAAGGGTGGCGACCGAAAGGTCCTCGTCATACCCATCTTTGGTCAGTTCGGGCGGGTCCCAGCGGGCAACCACGGCGGGGCCGACAATGCGGTGGGTCAGGGCGGTTATAAACCCCCGGTCGTCCAGGGCCGCTGTCATCTGGTCCACATAGGCGGGGCGGTAGCGGTCGCGCGTCAGGTCTTCCTCACGGCTCCAGATGATTTTGAGCGGGTAGGGCACCTGGCGTGCGAACTCCACGCACTGGGTAACGTATTCATGCTCCAGCCTGCGGCCAAAGCCCCCGCCAATATACTGGCAGTGCACGGCTACCCTGTCCTTTGGCAGGCCGGTCAACTCGGCCGCCGTGGCCTGCGCGCGATCGGCAACTTGCGTGCCGGTCCATACGTCGCACCCATCGGGGCGCACATGGGCGGTGCAGTTTATGGGTTCCATGGGGGCATGGGCCAGCAGGGGCTGCTGGTAGGTGGCGGTGTGGGTGGCGGTGTGGGTGGCTGTATGGGTGGCGGAGGCATGGGCGATAATGGCGCTGGCGTCGCCCTTTGCGCTGGCCACAATGGCGGGGCCATGCAGCCCTTCATGCAACTGCTCATAGAGGGTCTGGGTGTTGACATGGGCGTTGGGGCCAGGGTGCCATTGGAGCCTGAGTGCCCGCAGGCCCTTGTGGGCGGCCCAGTAATGGTCGGCCACAACGCACACGGCGGTATTGGACGGATTAACCAGCACGGCCCGCACGCCACGGACGGCAAGGGCTGCGGCCCTGTTCATGTCCGCCAGTGTGCCGCCCTCCACCGGGCAGGCGGCCACGGTGCCTGTTTTTTGCCCCTCCACCTGTATGTCCATGCCGAACACGGCGCGACCTTCCACTTTTAGTGCACTGTCCATGCGGTGCTGGGAGTGGCCGAGCAAAGTGTAGGTTGCGGGGTCCTTGAGGGCGGGTTTTTGTGGCACCGGCAGGGTTGCCGCCTGGGCCGCCACCGCGCCAAAGGGCAGTGTGCGGCCGGTGGGGACGTGGATGAGCATGGCGGAGCGGGTTGTGCAGTCCTCCGCTCTGGTCCGCCAGCGGGTGGCCGCGGCCTGCACCAGCATGCTGCGCGCGGCCGCCCCCGCCTGACGGAGCGGGAGCCACTCGGTCATGACCGAGGTGGAGCCCCCCGTAATTTCGGCCCCCGCGCCGGGGGGGGCTGCCTCTATGTCCACCTGCGCCATGTCAATGCCCAGCTCCTCGGCAATGAGCATGACGGAGGCGGTGTAGATGCCCTGTCCCATTTCCACATTGGGCAGAATAAGGGTTATGCGGTTGTCCGTTGCAATGCGGATATAGGCGTTGGGAGCAAAGACGCCCCGCGCGGGCCCGGCCAGCATGCCCGGCTCGGGGCGGGGTTCGCCCTGTGCCCGGCCCCCGCGTGGCGCGGGCCAGAATGTGGCCAGCAAAAGCCCGCCGCCCGCCCCCATAAGCTGCCTGCGGCTGGCCGGGCTCTGGAGCGGGGTCCGGCCCGGAAGCTGGCGCGGGCTCTGGTGCAGGGGCTGGCGTGGTGTGGGTGTGGTCATGCCAATGCCCCTGCCGCATGGTGGATGGCGGCGCGAATACGCATATAGGTGCCGCAACGGCACAGATTGGCGGACATGGCGCTGTCTATCTGCTCATCCGTTGGGTGGGGCACGGCACGGAGCAGGGCAATGGCGGCCATGACCTGCCCCGGCTGGCAATACCCGCACTGCACCACGTCCAGCGCCACCCATGCCGCCTGCACGGCTTTTGCCACGGGGTCGGCGGGGTCCAGCCCTTCGAGCGTGCTGATGCGCCCCGCCCCGATCAGCCCCACCGGCAGGTTACATGCCCGCACGGCCCGCCCATCCATATGCACGGTGCAAGCGCCACACTGGGCTATGCCGCAGCCGAACTTGGTGGCGTTCAGGCCCAGAACATCGCGCAGAACCCACAAAAGGGGGGTGTCCGGGTCGACATCCACCAGGTGGTCTTGTCCGTTTATGTTCAGGCTCGGCATGGAGGCTCCTTGGGGCGGGTCCGAGCGTGTAATGTAGTGGAATTGATTTGTTTTCGAAATGGGATAACTGAATAAAATGTCAGGGGTTTTTTAAAATCGTCTATATATGGTGGAATATATTTACGCACAGGCGCGGCTGGTGTGCCGGTGGTGGCGTTGCCACGGTTGCGTGCCGTGTTCATCATGTTCCTGCCCATATGATGAGAGGACGAGTCTTCATGAACACCAATCCGGGCACGCCCGACGAACTGCTTTGGAAGCTGGCGCACCTTGCCGCGGGGATTGAAAACAAGGCCTGTGAAGATACGGCGATCTCCCTTGACCTGGCCGAAATCTCCCAGCTTTTGCAAAATATCAAAAACGCGCTGCCAGCACAGGAGGACTGGTCCCTCTACCTGACGCCGGGCATCATCTGGTCCACGGTCTGGAGTTTGTACCAAAACGCGCTTGAATTTGGCGGCTACCAGAACAGGGACGCAGTTGTGCAGCTCGTCAAGGACGTGGTTGAGAGCCTGAAAAATGCCCTTCTGGGAACGGGCAAGGCAGCCGGGGTCCAAAAAATTGGTACAACCGCAGCACTCGGCCTGGAGGAGAAGGCGGCACAATGAAGGACCGGATTTTCCGCCCCAAACTGTAGCCCCAGGAACCGAGGGGGGGCAGAACAGCAATTTTTCCAATGGGAAAAAGGCACAAAAACAAGGCGGTTGGTGGAGCTGAGGGGAATCGAACCCCTGACCTCCTCATTGCGAACGAGGCGCTCTCCCATCTGAGCTACAGCCCCGCCTGTTTTGTTAGCGAGTGGTTTACAGGGCTTACGATTTTTCTGTCAAGCTGTATTGTAAGGCGTATAACCATAAGGTGGCATGCCTTCAGGGCTGATCGTAGGGAGCTGGTTTTATATCGTGTTTGTGTTTTCGCTTTTCATAGTGCTGACGCGGATACTGGAGATTTACTGCTGGATTCTCCTTATATCCTGTATTTTTGTTAACCTGTATGCGTTTGGCATACTCGATAGTCGCAACCAGCTGGTCTGGAAGATTGGCATGTTTTTGGAGCGGTTGACCGAGCCGGTTCTGGCTCCGGTCAGGCGGGTGCTGCCAACGCCGGGCGGGGTGGACTTCAGCCCCATGGTTGTGCTGCTGGGAATTCAGTACGTCCTTCAGCCCTTGCTGGCCGATGTCTTCCGCGCCCTGATCCTGCACTAGCAGCCCCCGCACCAGGCGGACAGCGCGCAAAAAAACCGCCAGACCTTACGGGCTGGCGGTTTTTTTAACGGATAACCCGTAAAGGCTCAGTGATGAGCGTCGGGGGTGCCGTCTTTTTCAATGTGGGTCAGCGTGTAGCTGCTCATAATGACAACCGGAACCAGGAATGCCACAACCGCAATGCCCAGAACTGCGGTGTTGCCACCCAGCAGGTAAGCGATCAGGTCAAGACCCAGAAGTGTTACGCACAGATAAATGCCCATTCCAAAAACCCTTTTGTAGCCTGTAAGGCAGGAGCTGCTGGAGTTCTGGCGCGGAATGCCTACTGTGCAGAACCTGCCGGATTCATTCACAAATCTGACAGCGTCACACTACTCCTTTGGTTTTGGCGGTCAACAGCTATCTGCTGCATGGCATTGTGGCATTTTTGGGCGGAGCCTGGCCCGCCACGGGTCATGGCGGGCTCCAATGCGCGTTGCGGCGCGTGTGCCT
>CALCDN010000004.1 GCA_937900755.1 uncultured Acetobacter sp.
GGTGCGCCACAAGCCACAGCGCGGCCGCCACCACTGCGGCCAGGCCCTGACCCACGCTCCGGCCCGCCCCACGGGCCACCCCACGGCTCACCCGCTGGTGGGGTCCCCGGCGGCTTGGCGCAAGTGCTGGGCAAAAGTGCTGCGAACATTCTGCCCGCAGGCTCCCCCACACGGGCGACACACGCCCGGACATGAAACTACAGAAAAACTCAGCCAAGACTGGCACGGAACCTTGCATCCTCTGGCATGGGTGTGGGCCACATATCCGCTTTTGCAAACCTGTCTGCTGGCCGCATATTTTGTAAAACGGAACTGTTTCGTTTTATAATGCGCCCCGGCCCCTGTCAAACGCAGGCCCCGGCCCTGCCAAAGCATACAACCACCGCCCACCCATAGGCCGCACACAAAAAAGGCGGTCCGGGTCATACCCGAACCGCCCTTTTGTCAGCAGCGCCAGCCAGCCATCAGGGCCGCGCCGTGGTTATTCCATCCACTCCGCAATGTCGGGGCAGGAGCAGACAAGGTTGCGGTCGCCGTACACGTTGTCGATCCGGGCCACGTTGGGCCAGTATTTGGTGGCCGGGTTGACACCGGGGGGGAAGCACGCCTGCTGGCGGGTATAGGGGTGCTCCCATGCCAGGGCCGTAACCGCCGCCCCCGTATGGGGCGCGTGGCGCAGCACGGACTGCTCAGCCGTGACCATACCCTGTTCCACCGCGCGCACCTCGTCACGGATGGCCAGCATGGCATCGCAAAAGCGGTCCAGCTCGGCCTTGCCCTCGGATTCGGTGGGTTCGATCATGAACGTGCCCGCAACAGGAAAACTGACCGTGGGCGCATGGAACCCGTAGTCCACCAGCCGCTTGGCCATGTCATCCACGCTCACACCCGTGCTGTCCTTGATCGGGCGCAGGTCCAGGATGCACTCATGCGCCACCCGCCCCTTGGCCCCACGGTACAGCACCGGATACGCATCGGACAGGCGGCTGACTATGTAGTTGGCGTTCAGGATGGCCACCTGTGTTGCGCGCTTGAGCCCTTCATCGCCCATAAGGCGGATATACGCCCACGAGATCGGCAGGGTGGAGGCCGAGCCAAACTGCGCGGCACTGACCGCCATGCCCACCGCCGGGTCCGCCGGATGCCCGGGCAGGAAGGGGGCAAGGTGGGCGCGCACGCCAATTGGCCCCATGCCCGGACCACCCCCGCCATGGGGGATGCAGAAGGTCTTGTGCAGGTTGAAGTGGCTGACATCCCCCCCATAATCCGCCGGGCGGGCAAGGCCGACCTGCGCGTTCATGTTCGCACCATCCACGTACACCTGCCCGCCTGCCGCGTGCACCATGTCGCAGATGGCGCGCATGTTCTCCTCGAACACACCATGGGTGGAGGGGTAGGTGATCATCACGGCGGACAGGTCGGCCGCGTGGGCTTCCACCTTGGCCTGCATGTCCGCAAGGTCGATATTGCCTTCCACGTCGCACTTGACCACCACAACGCTCATGCCCGCCATCTGGGCGGACGCGGGGTTGGTACCGTGGGCGGAGGCGGGAATAAGGCACACATTGCGCCCCCCCTGCCCACGCGCGCGGTGGTAGGCGCGAATGGCCAGCAGGCCCGCGTACTCGCCCTGCGCACCCGAGTTGGGCTGGAAGGACACCGCATCATACCCGCTGATCGCGCATAGCCAGCGCTCGAGGTCGGCCAGCAGGCTGTGGTAACCCTGTGCCTGATCGGCCGGGGCAAACGGGTGCAGGTCGCAAAAGCCGGGCCACGTAATGGGCAGCATTTCCACCGTGGCGTTCAGCTTCATGGTGCAAGAGCCAAGGGGGATCATGGTCCGGTCAAGGGCCAGGTCCTTGTCTGACAGGCGGCGCAGGTAACGCAGCATATCCGTTTCGGACCGGCACGCGCCAAACACCGCCTGCCGCATAAAGGCCGACTGGCGCACCAGCGCGTCTGGCACGGTGGAGGCCGCCTGCCCCAGCCTGAGCGCCATATGCCCCATGCGGTCGCGGTCGGGGCAGAAGACGGACCACACGTCCAGCACGGTTTTGATTGTGCTCGTCTCGTCCAGGCTGATGCCAATACGGCTGGCCCCCGCGTTCCGCAGGTTCATGCCCATTGCACACGCGCGGGCCAAAAGGTCCGGGGCGGCATCGCCCACGTTCAGGGTGATCGTGTCAAAGAACGCGGTGGTTTCCACGTTTACGCCAAGCTCGCGCAGGCCCGCGGCCAGTGCGCCCGCCAGCCCATGCACGCGCCGGGCAATGGCCTTAAGCCCTTCCGGCCCATGGTACACCCCGTACATGCCCGCAATGACGGCCAGCAGCACCTGGGCTGTACAGATGTTGGAGGTCGCTTTTTCACGCCGGATATGCTGCTCGCGCGTTTGCAGCGCCAGACGGTAGGCCGGGCGGCCCTCGCTATCGACCGAAACCCCCACAAGGCGGCCGGGCATGCTGCGCTTGTAGGCGTCCCTTACCGCCATGTAGGCGGCATGCGGGCCACCAAAGCCCATGGGCACGCCAAAGCGCTGGGTGGAGCCAATGGCGATATCCGCCCCCAGCTCCCCCGGAGATGCCAGCAGGGTCAGGGCCAGCGGGTCAGCCGCCATAACGGCAATGGCACCGGCTGCATGCAGGCCGTCAATACCCGCGCGCGGATCGGTGAGCTGCCCCGAGGAGCCGGGGTACTGGAACAAGGCGCCAAACACATCGGCTGCGTTCAGGTCCGTGGCCGGGTTGCCAACCTGAATGGCAAAGCCCATGGGCTCGGCCCGGGTTTTGAGCACCGCAATGGTCTGGGGGTGGCAGTCTGCATCAACAAAAAACGTGTTGGAAGCGGATTTGGCAACCCGCCTGGCCAGCGCCATGGCCTCGGCCGCCGCCGTGGCCTCGTCCAGCAGGGAGGCGTTGGCAATGTCCAGCCCGGTCAGTTCGGTCACCATGGTCTGGAAGTTCAGCAGCGCTTCCAGCCGCCCCTGGCTGATTTCGGGCTGGTAGGGCGTATAGGCCGTGTACCAGGCCGGGTTTTCCAGAATATTGCGCCCGATGACCGCAGGCAGCACCGTGCCGTAATAGCCCTGCCCGATCAGGCTGGTGAGCACGCGGTTCTGCCCCGCCAGTGCGCGCAGGTGCTCCAGCACCTGCGTTTCGGTCCAGCCATCCCCCAGGCCCAGCGGCTTTTGCACCCGAATGGTGGCGGGCAGGGTCTGGGCTGTCAGCGCGTCAAGGGTGCTCGCACCCACCGTGCGCAGCATGGCGGCCTGCTCGTCTGGCGTGGGGCCAATATGCCGGGCGGCAAAAGCGGCCCCATCGGCCACAAGCCCTGCAAAAGCGGGCAGGTTTTCAACTTGGGAGAACATGCTGGCAACAATCCTGATACACGCGAAAAACACGGAACAACACAGGGAATACCCCGCCCCCCACCACACGCCCCGCCACGCACGCCCTGCGCGCACTGGGCCGCCAGAAAGGCGGGCACGCCAGGCAAGGGCTTGCGGGCAGGGAGCCGGTGCGGGTCAGGCGGGGTTTATTCAGCCCACGAACGCGGCGTAGGCTACGGCGTCCATCAGCCCGTCAAGCTGTGCGGGGTTGCTCAGGCGGAATGTGACAATCCAGCCAGCCCCCTGTGGGTCGGAACTGACGATGGAGGGGTCATCGGCCAGGGCTGCGTTGCCGTCCACGATCTCGCCATCCACGGGGGCGTAGATGTCGGATGCGGCCTTGACCGATTCCACAACCGCCACGGCCTCGCCCGCCTTGACCTGCGTGCCAGCGGGTTTGGTTTCCACAAACACCAGTTCACCCAGTTCGTCCGCTGCGTGCTGGGTAATGCCCACCACGGCCGTATCACCCTCCACGCGCAGCCATTCATGTTCGCTCGTAAAATACAGGGTCATCGCCTTAATACTCCGTAAGCCCCAAAGCAGGGCCTGTTTGAAAACTGTTTGAACCGAAAGGGAAAGCTCAGCGCCTGAAGCGCGCGGGCACCAAAGGCAGGGCCGCAACACGGGTGGCAACGCCGCGCCCGCGCAGTTCGGCCACAAGTTCCGTGCCAATGCCCGCATGCGGTGTGGCCACGTAGCCCATGGCAACCGGGGCCTCCAGCGTGGGGCCAAACGCGCCGGATGTGACCTCGCCCACCTTGTCGGCCAGGGCGGCATCGGCGTACAGGGGGGCGCCGTGGCGCACGGGGGCGCGGCCGGTTGGCAGCAGGCCCACGCGGCGGCGGGGTACCCCTTTTTCGAGTTGGTCGAGCTTAATGTCGGCCCCCGGAAAGCCCCCCGCGCGCGCGCCACCCGTGCGGCGGGATTTCTGGATGGACCACTCAAGGGCCGCTTCCACGGGGGTTGTGGTCTCGTCAATATCCGCCCCGTACAGGCATAGCCCGGCCTCCAGCCGCAGGCTGTCACGCGCGCCAAGGCCGATCAGCCTGACCTGCTGGTGCTGGAGCAACTGGCGGGCCACGCGGTCCGCATCCTTGGCGGAGAGCGAAATTTCGTACCCGTCCTCGCCCGTATAGCCCGAGCGCGAAACAATGCAGCGCGCGCCGTCAATTTCGAGCATGCACACATCCATAAAGCGCATGGTCGCGGCATCGGCGTCAAAACTGCTCAGCACGTCCTGCGCTTCCGGCCCCTGCAGGGCGAGCAGGGCGCGGTCGGGCAGGGGCTCGACCAGGCAGTCGGCCAGGTTGTCCTGCAAATGGGCAAAGTCGGCCTGCTTGCATGCAGCGTTGACCACCAGCAACAGGCAGTCCTCCTGGGCGATGACCATAAGGTCGTCCAGAATCCCGCCCGATGGGTTGGTGAACTGCGTGTAGCGCTGCCGGTTGGGTTTGAGGGCCACAATATCGGCTGGCACCAGCCGCTCCAGCGCCAGGGCTGCGTCCTCCACATGGCCCGAGCGGGGGCGTATGCGCACCTGCCCCATGTGGGACACGTCAAACAGCCCCACATGCTCACGCACATGGCGGTGCTCGGCCATGATGCCATCCGCGTATTGCAACGGCATGGCATAGCCCGCGAACGGCACCATCTTGCCGCCAAAATCCTGATGCAGGGTATGGAGAGGAGTGTGGAGGAGAGAAGAATCGGTGCCCATGCACGCCGCCTTACAAAATAAGGCCCAAATCCCGCGCGCACCTTATGCAGGGCACAAGGCAAAAACACGGAGCTTCGGACCGGACCGTCCGCTGCCCCTTCTGTGCTTTTGCCTGAGATCGCTATCCCGTCGGCGGGTGCGAACGCACCTCTCTCCAGAAGTTTTAGAGCGCAGGGTCCTTTTGCCTGAGAGTTTCCGGGGCGGTTGCTCCTTCGGCGCCAGCTTTTTACGGCTGGTCTCTCCCTCTGCGCGGGTGCGACCGTGACATTATTTACCCGCCAAGTCAATCACGGTCGCGGCGGGCCTTACCCTTTGCGGGGCGGCAGGTGCCTGGCGATATAGGGCGGAAGGTTGAAGGAGCCTGTGTGGATTTCTGGCGTCCAGTACTGGGTTTTTCCCAAAATTCCGGCCTGCTCGGCGCGGGCGCGCACATCGGCTGTGTGCTGGCCCGCGGGGTTGACCCCCTTGGAGGCGATGCCCAGCGTCATGAACCCGCCAACATAGGTTGGCACCGCCGCCACATAAGCCGACACATTGGGGAAGTACTTGGCCCGGCGCTCGCTGGTTTCAAACAGTTCGTCCGCCTGCATGAACGGCACGCCGCACTGGTTGACAATCAGGCCTTCCGCACTGAGCACGCGGGCGCAATGGGCGTAAAAACTGTCGGTAAACAGGACTTCGCCCACACCAATGGGGTCGGTGCTGTCCACGATGATCACGTCAAAGGCGCCATCAGCCGCCTTGGCCACGTAATCAATCCCGTCGCCCACAATCACCTGCGCGCGCGGGTTGGTCCAGGCATCGCCCGCAATGGAGGGCAGGTGCTCTTTGGCAAGGTCGATGACCGCGCCATCAATTTCCACCATCACGGCTTTTTCCACGCCGGGGTGCTCAAGCACGCGGCGCAGCACGCCGCCATCACCTGCGCCAATGATCAGCACATTGCGCGGGGCCTTGTGCGTGAACAGGGGAACGTGGGTCAGCATTTCCTGATAAACGAATTCATCACGCTCGGTAATCTGCACCACGCCGTCAAGCAGCAGGACACGACCGTGAGAATCGCTTTCAAATACTACAATATCCTGAAACGGGCTTGTTACGCGCGCCAGTTCCCTGACAACACGGAAGCGCTGGCCCCAGTTGTCGTACAGGGTTTCTTCGATCCAGTTTTCAGCCATCTCAGCCATCCTTGCCATGCACGGCGCGGCAGCTCTGCCCAGATCATGGGCAAAGCTGCCGTTCAATACCGATAAAGAGGAATGTTACGCGCCGCGCAAACAGGGGTCAGCCCTGTACGCGGCCACGACGTTCTTCGCTCACATCAAGCTGCTCGGCCTGGAACAGGCGCTGCATGACCGGAATGGCCAGATGCGGGTCGCACGCGCCACACATGAAAATGTCCACCGCCGCGAAGTTGCGTTCGGGCCATGTGTGGATGGAAATATGACTTTCCGCCAGCACAACAACACCAGACACACCGCCATTGGGTGTAAAATGGTGGAAGTGGCTGTGCAGGATTGTAGCCCCTGCCGCCAGAGCAGCTTCGCACAGCGTGCTGTCGATCCTTGCGGGGTTGTCCAGATTGGTGGCCCCCCACATGTCAATCAGCAGGTGTGTCCCTGCAAATTTTTCGCCGTCTTTTTCGACGAAATAATCTTTACGGTCATCATCTTCGTATGAGACCGGAACAGAAATTGCCTGGTTATTGCTCGGGAGTTCCGAGACCATCCCCAGTTGAGCAAGTGCGTTCATTGACGTACCCCCAAACCAGTAGACAGCCTGTTGGGCGAAATTAATCGCCCCCTTGGGCCAAGAGCGCGCTAACTAGGGCTTTTTACCCCTTTGGTGCAAGCACTATTTTGGGTTTTTAACAGATTTGTCAAACAATGTTGGCATACCTACCACACCCAGGGACACAACCGGCGCTTTTTGCCCCTGCCTGAGA
>CALCDN010000005.1 GCA_937900755.1 uncultured Acetobacter sp.
CCCCACGGCCATGGTCAGCCCGTGGGGGCTGGAGGGGGACCGCCGGTGGATGGTGGTGGACCCCAATGGCAGGTTTATAACCCAGCGCACCTGCCGCGCCATGGCGCTGGTGACCCCCATTCCCACGGCTGAAGGGCTGACACTCACCCGCGCGCGCATGCGGCCCTGCCCGGTGCGCTTTCCCGACCAGGAGGCCGCCGTGCTTATGGTGAGCGTCTGGAAGGATCAGGTCCAGGCGCGCGACGGGGGGGAACTGGCGGCGGCATGGCTGGAGCAGGCCCTGGGCCAACCGTGCCGCCTGGTGTGGATGCACCGGCCCGAATTTGCGCGTATCCGCCACCTGGGGGCGGAGGAACGCCCCGTTTCGTTCGCGGATGGGTATCCGCTGCTATTGGCTAACACGGCCTCTCTGGATGACCTCAATACCCGTCTGCCTGCTGGGCAGGCGGTCCCCATGAGCCGGTTCAGGGCCAATATCGTGCTTGGCGGAGAGCAGGCCTGGGTGGAAGATGGCTGGCGCCGCCTGTCCATTGGTAGTGGCGTTGTTGTGCGCGTGCTTGCCCCGTGCTCGCGCTGCGTGGTGACATCCATTGACCAGAATACGGCGCAGGTCCCAGACCCCAGGGAGCCACTGGCCACGTTGGCCAGTTTCCGGCGTACGCAAGGCGGGGTCATGTTCGCGCAGAACGCCGTGGTGGAAAAAGGCGGGCTGATCAGCGTGGGGGACAGGGCATGCGTGCTGGAGGAAGGCCCCTCCAACCTGGCGGACATGCAGGCCTGAGCACTTCAGGCGGTTTTGCCACGGCGCCACGGCGCATACCCCGCCGGGCCATGCGCGAACGGGCCAGGGGGACTAGAGCGAAAAGCTGTCGCCCAGATAAACGCGGCGGACGTCCTCATGGGCTACAATTTCTTCCGGCACGCCCTGCATCAGCACCTGTCCGCTATGCATGATGTAGGCCCGGTCAATGACCTCGAGCGTCTCACGCACGTTGTGGTCGGTGATCAGCACCCCGATCCCGCGGTCCTTGAGATGGGAGACCAGATCGCGGATTTCGCCCACGGCAATGGGGTCAATCCCGGCCAGGGGTTCGTCCAGCAGAATGTAGTGCGGCTGACTGGCCAGCGCGCGTGCGATTTCCAGTCGCCTGCGCTCCCCACCGGACAGGGCGAGTGATGGGGAGTGGCGCAGGCGGGTAATGCCAAATTCGTTCAGCAACCCGTCCAGCATGACCTGCCTCTGGTCGGGGTCGGGTTCGACCACCTCGAGTGCGGCCATGATGTTCTGCTCCACATTCAGTCCGCGAAAAATGCTGGCTTCCTGCGGCAGGTAGCCAATGCCAAGCCGTGCGCGCCGGTACATGGGCAGTTGGGTAATATCGGCGCCATCAAGCGTGATGGTGCCGGTATCGGGCTGGACCAGCCCCACAATCATGTAAAAACTGGTGGTCTTGCCCGCGCCATTGGGGCCGAGCAGGCCCACTGCCTCGCCCCGATGCACCTCGATCGAGACATCCTTGACCACCTGGCGTTTTTTATAGCTTTTGCCAATATTATGGGCGATCAGGCCGTGGCCCGGCTGGTGGGGGGCAGTCAGGTCAATGGGTTCTGGACCAATACGGACGACCTCTTCTCGCACGATTTCCTCGGACGTCCAGCTGACTTCGCGGTTCATGGTTATTTCCTGTCCGATGTATCGCCATTATTGGGTACAACCAGCCCGCTCACCCGGCTGCCTGGGTGCTCTGTCATGGTGGCAATGCCCGTGTGCATGTTGATAATGGCCGCAGCCCCCTGAATCTGGTTTGGCCCACGGGTGATGTGTACATTGCCAACAATGCGGGCGATCCCTGTATCTGGCACATACACCCCACGTTCGCCCGTTACAATTTCAGTCTGGGTCCGAACCCACACATGGCCAAAGGCATTGACCTTTTCCAGCTTGTTCGCCCCGGAGGCAAAGGGGTCGCCCGCTGTGCCATCGGCTTTGGCCGGAGGGGGAGTTCCGGTTTTTGGCGGCGTTGCGGGGGCGCTGTAACCGACAAGAACATCGGCGCGAATCTGCCTGTGGTCGTCGGTTGTGATGGTGGCGTCACCCCGGCCGATGGAAATATGCTGCTGCGAGTAATATTCCATGGAATCGCGCGCGGTCAGCACGTCCTGCGGTGTTGTCAGGCGCAGGGCCGTGCCGGTCATGACCAGCACGGCCTTGTCCATGTCGTAGATGGCCTTGTCCCCCCATGCCTGGTCGGTCTAGGTAAAGATATGGACGTGGCCTATGGCCTCCAGCCGGTAGCTTTCGTT
>CALCDN010000006.1 GCA_937900755.1 uncultured Acetobacter sp.
GGCATGGGCGGGTGGATCGCGCATTTTCTGCCCCACACCACACCGGGGGCCGTGGTGCTGCTGGGCACGGTAGCCTACTTTGCCGCCGTCACCCAATCCCCCCTGACCGCCACCGTTATTGTTATGGAAATGTGCGATAACCAGCAGATTACCCTGGCGTTGCTGGCCAGCGCGTTCCTTGCCTTTGGCGTCTCGCGCGCATTATGCAGCCACGCACTTTATGGCGCGCTGGCGGTACGGTTCCTGCGCTCGGCCGCCCCCAAACAAAAAACCCAAAAACTGGCGACCGCCACCGACACACTCAAAAACTGAGCCTTTTGCGCCACCTCAACGCCGCTGTTGTGGAGTAACAGGACCACGCCTCTCTGGTTTCTCGCAATCTGGCGTCCTATATGAGAAGCACGATTGTTGAATTGGAGGCCTACCCTATGTCTGACGCATCCCTCGCGCCGGAAAACGCTGCCACAAGTGCTCCCGACACCCGTGTGCCCGTTACGGTGCTGACCGGCTTTTTGGGCGCGGGCAAAACCACCTTGCTCAACCACATCCTGACCGCCGAACACGGGCGCAAATACGCCGTGGTCATTAACGAATTTGGCGAACTGGGCGTGGACAACGATCTGGTGGTGGATGCGGATGAAGAAGTGTTCGAAATGAACAATGGCTGCATCTGCTGCACCGTCCGTGGCGACCTGATCCGTATCCTCAACGGATTGATGAAGCGGCGCGGCAAGTTTGATGGCGTGATTGTGGAAACCACCGGCCTTGCCGCCCCCGCCCCCGTTGCCCAGACCTTTTTTGCCGATGAGGACGTAAGGCAGGCAGCCAGGCTGGACGCCGTGGTCACGGTGGTGGACGCCTTCAACTTCCTCAACACCCTGGCCGAAAGCCCCGAAGCACGCGAACAGGTGGCCTTTGCCGATGTGATCATCCTCAACAAGACCGATCTGGTGGACGCGGAGCAGATTACCCGGATTGAAGCGGCCATTCGCAAGATCAACGCATCGGCCCCCATCCACCATGCCAAAAAGGGCAATGTACGCCTGACCGATGTGCTGGACCGCGGCGGGTTTGACCTGGCCCGTGTGCTCGAAAGCACGCCCGAATTCCTTGAACACCCCGAACACCACCATGAGGACGATATTTCCAGCGTGTCGCTCACGCTCAAGCAGCCACTGGACGCGGGCCGCTTTCAGGCCTGGATCAGCGCGCTGTTGCAAGAAAAGGGCGGAGACATGCTGCGCACCAAGGGAATACTGGACTTTGCGGGCCAGCCCGAGCGCTTTGCTTTCCAGGCCGTGCACATGATGGCTGACGGCAACGCCATTGGCCCATGGAAGGATGGAGAACCGCGCGAGAGCCGCCTGGTGTTTATTGGCCGCAACCTGAACAGGCCACAGCTTCGCCGTGGGCTTGAAAGCTGCATTGCGGCATGAGCGCGACACAGGAAGCCCTCCTGCGCGGGCTGATTGAAAAACGGGGCGCCTACAAACAGGTAGAGGGCGAAATTACGGGCTGTGTCGCCTCGCGCGATTCCAGCCGGTTTGCCTTTACCACGGGCGAGGGCGATGTGATTATCGCCCACAGGCATGACCTGGGAGCCCCCGGTGCATGGGCCACCTACGCGGTGCATGACGGGCCAGTACTGGCTCTCTCGCCCGATACACTGGCCGACAGTTTTTTAACCGGAGGGGACGATGGCCGCCTGTGCCGCCTGGACCCTGCGGGCGAAATTGAGGAACTGGCCAAGTCACGGCGCTGGGTGGAGCATATTACCACCTTTGTGAGTGACAAAACCGCCCTGATCGCCGCCGCATCGGGCAAGAATGTGGAACTGCGCGACGCCACGGGCCGCACGGTTATCCGCACGTTTGAGCACCCCACCACCGTTGGGGGCATTGCGTTCGACCCCAAGGGCAAGCGCCTTGCCGCATCGCACTACAATGGCGTGTCGCTCTGGTTCACCCAGTCCAAGGATGGCAGTGCCCGCCTGCTGGAATGGAAGGGCAGCCACCTTGGCATTGCCATGCACCCCGCAGGCGAGGCGGTTGTAACCGCCATGCAGGAAAATGACCTGCACGGCTGGCGGCTGGCGGATGGGCACAACATCCGCATGAGCGGCTACCCGACCAAGGTGCGCTCGATGTCTTTTTCCGGCAATGGCAAATGGCTGGCCACCAGTGGCGCGGATGTGGTGGTCATGTGGCCGTTCTTTGGGGGTGGGCCCATGGGTAAACCTCCGGCGGAACTGCCCGGCGCGGGAGGAGCTCTGTGCACCCGCGTGGCCTTCCACCCCTCGCAGGAAGTTGTGGCCGCGGGCTTTGCCAATGGCACGGTTGTGATGATGGAACCCACGACCCAGCGCGTTCTTCCTGTATCATTGGGGCAGGCTGGCGCGGTAACCGCGCTGGCTTACAGCCCGGATGGCTGCACGCTTGGCTTTGGCACGCAGGACGGGGTGATCGGGCTGCTGGATCTGGCGAGCGCCCCCTGAGCGGACAAAACCGCTCACACGCCCCTGCCATGGCCCGCACACCGCGCCATGGCAGGGCATACTGGCATAAACAGCGCCTCCCCTCTGGCCAAAGGGCGGGAGGCAAAGGACAGGAATGATATGACGAACAGGTTCCGGCTCGTGATTATTGGTGGAGGTGTTGCCGGTCTGGCCCTGGCAACGCGCCTGGGCAACACACTCGGCCGCTCCGGCAAGCTCGAAATCACGCTCGTGGACAAAGGTTTCAGCCATGTGTGGAAACCCATGCTCCACTGCTTTGCCGCTGGAACCGCCCGCAACGAAAACGACCGGATTACGTTTGTCTCCCATGCCGCAGCCCATGGTTTTCGCTTCTGCTACGGAGAGATCGCGCATCTGGACCGGGCCAGCAGGCGCATAACTCTTGCCCCGCTGATGGAAGAAAACAACCAGCTCCTGCTGGAAGAACGGCATCTGGACTACGATGCCGTGGTCTTTGCCATTGGCAGCCGCGCCAATGACTTTGGCACCCCCGGCGTTGTGGAACACTGCATGTTCCTCGACAACGTGGTGGAAGCCAACAATTTTAACGAACGCTTCCGCCATGCCATTATTCAGGCCTACGGGCGTGGCACCCCGGTGGACATCGCCATTGTTGGCGGGGGGGCAACCGGCGTGCAGCTGGCGGCCGAACTGCACAAAGCGCTCGATATTGGCGCGCTGTACAACTTTACCCCGGTCACCCCGGAAATGCGCGTAACCCTGCTGGAAGCCGGGCCGCGCATACTGCCCGCCTTCCCGCAAAGCGTATCGGCCGCGGCCCAGAAGCAGCTTGAAGACCTGAACATTGACGTGAGCACCAACACCCTTGTCAGTGGCGCGGATGAGACGGGGTTCATCCTCAAGGATGGCAACCGCGTTAACGCGCAGTTCCGGGTCTGGGCGGCTGGCGTCAAGGCGCCGGATATCACGCGCGACATGGATGGGCTGGAATACCAGCGCGGCGGCCAGCTTACCGTGCGCCCAAGCCTGCAAAGCACGGTGGATGACCATGTTTTTGCACTGGGGGACTGCTCCTTCATCCAGGATGCGCCCGTCGCCCCCACCGCACAGGTGGCGCGCCAGCAGGCCCACCATCTGGCCCGCTACCTTCCGGGCTATATTTTCAACAACAAACCCGTGCCGGACTTCCGCTTCCGCAACCGTGGCGCCATTGTCGCCTTGGGGGACTATAATGGCTGGGGCGCGTTTGCAGATGGCAAAACCTTTGGCGGCGGCTTTTTAAACGGGCTGAGCGCACGCCTTGGCCACATGGCCCTTTATCGCCAGCACCAGTTTGAACTGCACGGCCCCTTCCGGGGTGCCATTGCCTGCTTTACGGACTGGCTGGACGGGTTTGTACGCCCCCCCGTGCGCATGGACTAACCGCAAACACGGCCACCCACAAAACCCATTTTGGGTTAAAACTGCCTTTTGCGTCACGCTTTTTCGCAATCGCGCAAAAAAGCGCCCACTGTGGCATTAACCGTACCGGCCTGCTCGATATGGGGGAGGTGGCCGGTACGGGGCAAAAAATGGCAGGGCACGCCCGCAGGCAACCCCTCGGCCTGTGTAGCGGATAAAACCCGGTCCTCCTCCCCCCATATGACCTGGATGGGGCACGGGGCGTCTTGCAAAACAGGCCGCAGGTCATTGGCCTGTTTGCCATGCGCAAAACAGGTTCTGGCAATGTCGCGCAATGCCTCACGCGCGCCGGGGATTGCGCGGGCCTCCACCAGAAACTCCGCCACCTTGCGCCCGATCAGCCGCGGGTCATACACAGCCATGGCCATGGCCGCCGCCATGTCCGCCACGGTGCTGGCCTCCACAAAGCCGGTAATGAAGGCCATGTTTACATCCGTGCCCAGCCCTGCTGGCGCCAGCAGGGACAGGCTGGCAACCTGCGCGGGTGCTCGACCAAGCACGAACAGGGCAATGCCCCCGCCCAAAGAGTGCCCCAGAATATGGGCACGGCGCACCCCCATGCCCGCCAGCACGTGGCTGGTCACCTGCGCCAGACGCGCCAGTGTGGGGGGGCCAGGCAGTGCGGAGGACTTGCCATGTCCGGGCAGGTCAAACGCAATAACGCGTCGGTTGGAGGCCTGCGCCTGCGGGGTCAGCGGCCAGTTGCTCCCACTCCCGCCAAAACCGTGCACCAGCACCAATGGCAGGCCCGCCCCCGCGCCCATCTGGCGGACATGCACGGCCTGCTCCCCCAGCCGAAGCACAAAGGTTTGTATCTGAACGTCCTGTTCTGTCATGGCGCCATCATGCCCTTTTTGCGCACGGGGGACCAGATTGCAGCCTGTGCGCTGTCAGCCGTTAAAAATGGCAGGCAACTCGCCCCCCAATAAAGCGTGGCTCGCCGGGGATGTAAAAATAGGTTGTGGTGGCCATGCCCCCACTCTCGGCATAATGCCGGTCCAGAATATTGCGGGCATAAACCGTAATGTCCCACATCTGGGATGGAGAGTGCAGGGTTGCATGCGCGCCCAGCAGAAAATACGGTGGCAGGCGGTAAAAACCCGTGCCCCCCACGGTAATGGCCTGGCTGCCCCTGTATTGCCAGTCCGGCCCAAAATCCAGCCTGTACCCCGTAGGCAAAGGCTGCCTCCATGTGGCGTCCCCGTTCAGGGTCAGCTTGGGGGAGCCGTTATCCACCCCGCTAAAATTGCGCTCTATGGCTTTCCACTGGTTGTACGCCACATGGTAGGCATTGGTCGCGGCCCGGTCCACATTGGGAAAATTCTGAAAATCGCCGCGCTGCCAGCCAATATTCTGCATCAGGAACAAATGGCCAAACGGGTGGGCCTCCAGCGTGCCTTCAAACCCCCAGCTTTCGGACTTGGGGGCATTGGTGATTTCGCTCAGCGGCCCATAATTGGGGATCAGCACGGTGCCTATGACCTGCTGGTTGTGAAAATCGTTGTAAAACGCGGCCCCATTGATCCGTAGCCGCCCCGGAACGGGGTCCGATTTAAGGCCCAGCTCATAGGTCAGAACCGTTTCCGGCTTGAACGGGTCAAGCTGGGCCTGCACCTGGGTATTGTTGGCGCTGAACCCGCCGGGCTTAAAGCCCTTGCTCATTTTGTAATACAGCAAGGCCTGCGGCAAAAACTGCCACGAAACCCCGACCTGCCCGGCAAACTGGTTGGCCGCAGTGCTTTCGGGCGTAAAGACATTGGTGGCACCACCAAATATCTGTGACGTAAGGCCCGTTATGCCGCGATCATCCAGCTCATGCAAAAGCCCGGCCCATAGGGTGACATTGTGCGGCAGGCGGTAACTGACATTCCCGAATTCGGAAACACTCTCCTGCTTCATGCCAAAGCTGGTGGCCATCATGTACCCACGGGCGGTGTAGTCCGTGTAGTCAAAGAAAAAACGCTGGTTCATGCGGCTACGCTGGTAATAGGCCCCCACAACCCAGTTGAGCCGGCCATGCAGGGCGGCCCCGTTCAGCCGGGCCTCCTGCGTGAACACGTTGGCGTCTATGGTGCGGTAGGTGTCCGCCTGGGAAAGGGCTGTTCCATCCTGGTCGGTGTATTCGCCCTGGCGTTCGGTTTCGAACGCGCTGATGGCGGTAAACGTGGCAGGCCCGAAATCATGGATGATCCGCAGGTCCGCACCCCAGTACTGGTTGTGCTCACTGGGTTTAAGGCCCGCGCCGCGCCCCACGAGACTGGCGAATTGTGGCCGGGAGGACCATGTGGCCTGCCGTCCCAGCCCAAAACCCGGCAGGGGTTGCGAACCGATCAGCCTGTCCACGGGAACGGCGGTGACCACCTGGCTGTCATCTTGCACAAAATGACCCCCAAGCTGGATGGTCGTGCGGTCATTGGGCTGCCAGCGCAGCTTGCCGCGCAGGGCCCACAGGTCCGCATCCCCCAGATGCGCGCCATTGGTCGGATTGTACTGCCAGCCCCCGCCCTGTTGCGTCTGCCCCGCCAGCCTGAAGCTCCAGCCCTTGGCCAGCGGGCCAGACACATAGGCCTCGCTCCGGCTACGGGCGTAGGAGGCAATATCCTCCATGCCGCCGTAATGCCATGTGGTGGTCGGGTCGTTGGTCCGCAGGCGCACCTCCCCCCCCGTGGTGGACTGCCCATGCCTGGTGCCCACCGGCCCCGGCTCCACCGCCGCATCGGCCAGATCAAACATCAGTCCGTTGCTCATGGCGGGATAGGCGTAGGCCACGTCATCCATGTAGGTCAGCACGGGGGGCATGTTGTTTTGTGTAAAGTCGTTGAACCCCGCACCACGCAGGTAAAAATTGCTCGTTGCCGTGCCGTTGATGCTCTGCACGGTCAGGTTGGGGGCCACACGCTCCAGCCCACGCAGGGTGGTCACATCCCTGTCGCGCAGCAGTTCCGCGCTCAGGTGTGTTGTGGCGTCGGGTTCATGCTGGGCGGAAGGGAAGGCAAAATCGGACCTGTGCGCGCCCACGTCCACATGCGTTACGCCGCGGGCCGTGGCCTGTACGGGTTTTGCCGCAGCCCACCCGACCTCCCCGGTGGTTTTGGGCAAGGCGGCTGCGGGGGTGGCCGGGGCATGGCCGGTCTTGCCAGCCTGCGCCGCGGGGACGGCAAACAGGCTGAGCGGGACCATGCCTGCGCAGCAGAGCATAAGCTGCCAGCGCCCATGGCTTTTCTTGCGTGTTTGCGCGACCAGAGGAAGGCCGTATCCTTGCTGCCAGGAAATAATCTGTTCCTCCACCACCAACACGCCACCGCGACGCAAGCCTTGCTCCCCCCACAGGGCTGGGCTCTCTCATGACGGAAACCACACCCTGTGCGCAAGGCTGTTCACCCAAATCCATCTTATTTTTAACAGTTGGCAGGACCATTCATACACATTCGCGCATAATTACGCCGGTGTTGTGTGTAAGGTTTTTTTTAAGAAAACCCCGCCCCACAAGAGGGTAGGCAGGCAGGACCAAGCTGGCTAAGGTGAGCACTCACCTTGTGTTTTGTATAAAACACGGCCAGCCATCCGTAGTATTACCCGCACATATAATAAAGAACCGGAGTTCCCCTGTGCCAGACCTGTCCTTGCGCGCCATATTCCGCCACACGCTCATGCTGTCCGCCATTGTGGGAGCGGGCAGCCTGGCTGGCCAGCCCCTTGCCGCGCCACCGACCGGGCCACAGAGCGCGGCACAAACGGCACAGAGCGGGTTTGGCGCATGGGGCGTGGACCTTGCCGGGCGCGACCTCGCCGTATCTCCGGGGAACAATTTTTTCCGCTATGCGAACGGCACCTATATTGAACACCTTAAAATTCCTTCGGACATGACCAGCTACGGCCCGTTCAACGCGCTGGCCGAACTCTCCCGCACGCGGGTCCAGAGCATCCTGGATGACCTGTCCGCCCACCCGGTGGCCATCGCGCGCACAACGGAAGAAAAACTGGGCACCTTCTATGCCTCCTACATGGACGCAGCAGAGGTGGAACACCTGGGCACACAACCGCTTGCGCAGGATATGGATGCCATCAGGGCCATAAAGGACATGGCGGGTTTTGCCGCCCTGAGTGGCACGGCCGTGGGCTCGTTCCAGTTCGGTCCCTTCTCCCTCGGGATCAACCCTGACGCCAAGGACCCCACGCACTACGCGCTCACGCTGGACCAGGCGGGGCTGGGACTACCCGACCGGGACTATTACCTGAAGCCCGTCTTCGCCACCAAAAAAGCCGCTTACCAGACCTATATCGAAAAGGCGCTAACCCTGGCAGGCTGGCCCGAACCCGCCAAGGCGGCGGCGGCCATTGTTATCTTCGAGAGCAAACTGGCCGAGGTGCACTGGCCGCGTGCGGACCTGCGTGACCCGCAGAAAACCTACAACCCCATGACACTGGCGGAACTGAACACCAAGGCGCCGGGGTTTGACTGGGCCGCATGGCTGGGCGCGTCCGGCCTGCCCGCGCAGGACCTGGACAAGCGGCACCTGATTGTGGGCGAACCCTCCGCCATTACGGGGGAAGCCCGGTTACTGGCCGCAACGGACATGGACACACTGCGCGCCTGGCTTGCCTTCCATCTGGTGGAAAACGCCACGACCTACCTGCCAGACAGCTTTGAACAGGCCCGCTTTGTATTCACCAAGGCCCTGACAGGCCAACCCACCCTGACCGCACGGTGGAAGCGCGGCGTGCAGGCCACCAGTGCGGCCATGGGCATGGCCCTGGGCAAGGTGTACGTGCAGCGCTACTTCCCACCCGAAAACCGGGTGGTGATGCAAAAACTGACTACCGACCTGAAGAACGCCTTCAGGGTTCGCCTGCAGAACAACAGCTGGATGAGTGCGGCCACCAAGGACGCGGCGCTGCGCAAGCTTGAAAATTTTGAAATCCAGGTCGGCTACCCCAACCGGTGGCGTGACTACGCGGGGCTGGTGGTTAAAAAAGGCGAAGTCTATGACAACGCGCGTAACGGCGTAGCCTTTGAATGGCACTACTGGCTGGACCGGCTGGACAAACCCGTGGACCGCAACGAATGGGACATGACCCCGCAAACGGTCAACGCCTACAACAACCCGCTCTTTGACCAGGTTGTGTTCCCGGCCGCCATTCTCCAGCCGCCGTTTTTCAATATCAAGGCAGACCCGGCCGTGAACTACGGCGCCATTGGTGGCGTGATCGGCCATGAAATGACCCACTCCTTCGATGATGAAGGCCGCCAGTTTGACGAACACGGCCGCCTGCGGGACTGGTGGACAAAAGACGACGCGGAGAGGTTCCAGAAACTGGCGGACCGTCTGGGCGCCCAATATGATGCATTTGAGGTTCTGCCGGGCGTGCATGTGAACGGCAAGCTGACCATGGGCGAAAACATTGCCGATCTGGGCGGGCTGACACTCGCGCTGGACGCCTACCATGCCTCACTCGATGGCAAGCCCGCCCCTGTCGTGGATGGGCTGAGTGGTGAGCAGCGTGTGTTTTTGGGCTGGGCGCAGGTCTGGCGCGAAAAACTGCGGGAGGAAACCATTCGCAGGCTTGTGGTCACCGACCCCCACTCCCCCCCCGAAGCCCGCGTAAACCTGCCCATGCACAATATCGACGCATGGTATGACGCCTGGAACGTGCAGCCGGGGGACAAACTTTACCTGACTCCGCAGCAGCGCGTTAAAATCTGGTAAAATCCGTAAAATTCCTGGTCCCGGTAGCGCGGGTTCCCTTGCGCGCCGGACCATTCCTGTGGGGACTTTTCAACCCCTCTCCGCCCGCGCGCACCCCGTGTTGAAGTTCTCTCTGGCACCGGGGCTTGAGCAATGGCAAAATAGCGGGCAAGTGGGCTATACCCACATACACCAAACTCATGCGGGGCAAGGGAGAACTCGGGCAGTTCATGGTCGATAAGCGCAGTTCTTCCACAGGCCCGCATGCCCACCTGCCCAACAGGCAGGAACCACGCCTGCAACCCGCACGCTCGGCCCCCACGCCCCCCCACGCCATGGCGGAGGAGGCAACGGGGCAGAGGTCGCGGCTGTTCCCGTTCATGCCCGTGCCCAGGCCACCGGGCAGCCCGGTACGGGGCTCCTCCACACCCCTTATCCGCAAGGACGTGTACGCGGACCCAACTCTGGGGCCGGTCTTTACCGCCTCGGCCCTTGCGCATTTTCTTTTGCTGGCGGCCCTGCTGTACCAGGCGACCCATCACGGGCAGACGGGCTCGCCCCAGTCCAGCCAGTCTGCCCCGGGGGAAATGGTCTTCTCCCAGCCCACCCCGTCCACCGGCATGGTTGGCCCTCATTCGCCCGATGCGGG
>CALCDN010000007.1 GCA_937900755.1 uncultured Acetobacter sp.
TGGCGGGGGGTACCTGATGCTGGGCCTTTGTGTTGACGACCCAGGGGGCACGGAGGGTGCACCGGGCACCGTGGGGGGGTTGTGGGTCCTGCCGGTTCACACCAGACTTGGGTCTGATAAAAAACTCGAATACGCAACGGGTTTTCTGGACTGTGGAGGGCAGATGGTTGCCGGGTATGAAATGCATCTGGGCCAGACGGACAGGCCGGAGGGGATTGCGCCACTTTTGCGGCTGAACGGGCAGGCGGAGGGGTGTGTTTCGGGTAATGGCCGGGTCTGGGGCACGTATCTGCATGGCGTTTTTACGCACCGTGCGGCACGGCTGGCGCTGTTGGAGCGCGCGGGCGGGGCCGCGTTCGCGCCCGAAGGAGCATGGGCGCGGGCCGGGCGCGCCCTACCCGATAACCATGACGGCACGGTCGATGCCGCCCTGGACCATCTGGCTGACCATCTGGAACAGCACATGGATGTGGACGCCCTGCTTGCACTGGCCAGCGCACCGGTTTACGTGGCCTGAAAACAGGGGCCTGTGCGTTTCAGGCGCGCTGTGGCTAACGGGCGATCCATTTGCGGCGCGCGGGGTTGCGCTGCTCCCAGCCACGGCGTTCCAGCTCGGGCGAGCTTGCGGGCTCCAGCGGATAGCCAACGCACAGATAGGCCAGAAACTGCCACTCCGGGTTAATGCCCAGCACCCTGTTGGCCTCCTTCGGGTCCAGAATGGAAACCCAGCCAACACCAATGTCCCGCGCGGTTGCCGCCAGCCAGAAGGTGTGAATGGCCATGACAGCGGACCATGTGGTGGTCTGTGGCATGGTGCCACGGCCCAGGCCCCGGCCTTGTGTGGGGTTGGTCTCGCAAAAAACGGCAATGTGGTGGGGGGCGTCATCCAGCCCGGCCAGCTTGAGCGATGCGTAACGCTGTGCGTCATCCCCGCCGCGTCCGGCCAGTTCGCGGGCATTGCTTTGGGCAAAGTTCTCGCGGATCGCGTGGCGGCGGGCGGGGGTGTCCACCCGTACAAAGCGCCAGGGCTCGCTCAACCCCACGGAAGGGGCCAGGCAGGCCGTTTCCAGCAGGTGCTGCAAGGTGTGGTCTGGTAGCGGGTCTGTGCGAAAATGGCGTACGTCCCTCCGCCACGTAAAAAGCTGTTCAAGTTCTGCCAGAAATGTGGGGGAGAAGGAGGGTGCGTTCATGTTCCTATCATGCAACCAAGTGCGGTGCACAGCAACCCGGTAATAAGCAGACCACAGGCGCGCCGGTACAGGTGCAGCCCCCGGTTCAGATCAGCCACGGTCGCGCCTGATGTGCCGCTGCCAATCCACGGGTCTTTTGTTATTTTGCCACCATAGGAGCGCGGACCTGCCAGCAGGGTGTCCAGGGCCGCGGCCATGGCGGCTTCGGGCCAGCCTGCATTGGGGGAGCGGTGGCGTGGGGCGTCCCGTTTTATGGTGTGCCAGATGGGGGGCAATTGCGGCGGGGGCGGGGCAAGCATCAGGCACAGGGCGGCCAGGCGGGAGGCGGGCAGGTTTATCAGGTCATCCAGCCTGGCCGCGGCCATGCCAAAGGCCTTGTAGCGGGGGGTCATGTGCCCGATCATGCTATCCGCCGTGTTGACGCATTTGTAGAACACAGCACCGGGAAGGCCAAACAGCGCCGTCCAGAGCAGGGGTGCGACAATACCATCGGAAAAATTTTCGGCCAGACTCTCCAGTGCCGCGCGCACAATGCCCGCTTCATCCAGTGCTGTGGTGTCCCGCCCTACAATCATGCTTACGGCTTTTCTGCCGCCGGGCAGGCCTGTGTGGCGCAGGGCCGTGCCAACCGCGCGCACATGCACCCACAGTGAGCGCTGCGCCACAAGCGTGCTGGCCAGTGCCGCCTGCACAAGCAGCATGACAGGTGCGGGCAAAAGAGTATAACCCACCCCAAGCAGGAAGGACGTCAGGGCTACGGGTATGGCAATAATCAGGGCAAGCGCCACAAAGCCCAGTAACCGCCGTGTCCGCTCGGGGGTGCTGGCCCTGTTCAACCCGCGTTCGAGCCTGTCTATCAGCGCGCCAATCCACATGACGGGGTGGCCGAGCATGTTCAGCAGGGGGGGCGGGTAACCCCACATGGCTTCCATGGCGGCGGCAAGGGCGGCGACAGGCAAGGTGACGGAGAGGGGGAACAACAGCATGGGAGGCGGATATGAACACTAGGCTGACACAAAAGATCACGGACGCTACCATGCACGGGACCGTGCCACCTAACGGTTTGTCCTCCGGCATGGGGGGAGCGGGTGTGCCATTGCCCAGCCACGGCGGGCAGGTCCGGGCTGTCATGCGCCATTTTGCGGGAGCGCCAGAACCTTTTGTGGACCTGTCCACCGGGGTCAGCCCGTTTGCCTACCCGCTGGCATGGCCGGACCCGGGCGTGCTGCACCGCCTGCCCGAGGAGGGGGAGGAGCACGCGCTCCAGCAGGTTGCCGCCCGCGCCTATGGCGTGGCGTCGCCCGATATGGTGGTCAGTGGGGCGGGGAGCCAGAGCCTGATAGCCCTGTTGCCACGGCTGTTGCCGGTGCAAAAAGCCTGTGTGCTGGGGCCAACCTATTCCGGCCACAGGCTGGCGTGGGAGCATAATGGCGTGCCGTGCGAAAGTGTTGAGCATGTGTGGCAGGTGCGCCATGCCGCGCAACAGGCCGGCACGGTGTGTGTGATCTGCAACCCGAACAACCCCGATGGGCGGCTGCTGGATGGGCAGGCCCTTGCCGCGCTGGCCGAGCAATGTGCCCAGGCGGGGAGCTGGCTTGTGGTGGACGAGGCTTTTGGAGATTTTGGCCACCAGAGTGTTGCCTCCCTGTTGCCGCACCCTGCACTTGTGGTGCTGCGCTCTTTTGGCAAAACCTATGGTCTGCCCGGTGTGCGTCTGGGGTTTTTGCTGGCCTCGCCCGAGCTTGCGCAGCGCGCGCGTGCCCTGCTGGGGGCCTGGCCTGTAGGCGCGGTGGCCTTGGCTGCGGGGCGGCAGGCGCTGGCTGATACGCAATGGCTGGAGCAGGCGGCGCATATGGCCCGCGTGGCGCATGACCGGCTGACAGGTCTGTTCGGCAAGGCCGGTTTTGCGTGCCGGGGGCACGCTACCTTGTTCACGCTGGTGGATGTGGCCGCCGCATGCACGCTGTGGGAGCATTTTTGCCGCCAGGGCCTTGTTACCCGGCTTTTTGTGGAACAACCCCACTGGCTGCGTATTGGCCTGCCCGCCAACGAGGCGGCATGGTCCCGGCTGGAGCACGCGCTGCTTGCATGGAAGGCGGGCCACCACAATACATGACAGGGGGGCGGGCCGGGGTTGTGCTGGCGGGTGTCATGGCGGTTTGCGCGGATAATTCCGCCTTGTCATATTTTCATCAAACTGTTTGTCACGCTTTCCTCTTCCCTTTTTTGCGACATGGTTCATAGAAGGAAACAGGCAGAAAAGGATAACGCCATGCAAGACCAAGACGAAGTTATCGTAGGCTATCTCATCCAGCGTGAAGATGCGGAGGGCGAACTGTCGTTCTGGGAGCCGCGGAACGAGTGGCAGGAAGACCCCAATGAAGGCAAGCTCTACGAAAAGGTAGAAGAAGCCGAAGCCGACGCCAAGGCCCTGCAGGACGGTGATGACGCAACCATTACCGTGGAACTGGTCTTTGAAGCGGACGACGAAGACTGGGACGAAGACGAAGAAGAAGACGCACCCAAAGCCTGATTATGCACACCGCGTGCCGCGCCTTTGTCGGGGCGGCACGCGGTCGGTTGCGGCAGGAGCAGGCGCCTTTGCCGGGCGGCCAATTGGCCGCATCGCTCAGGCCAGGGCGGCGTAAAAGCTCAGAAGCAGGCAGTCCACCAGCACTGCGCAACAGCCCAGCACGTCCCCTGTAAAACCTCCCAGCAGGTATCGGGCGCACAGCGTTACCAGCCAGGCCGTGGCGCAGCTTATGCCAGCGGGTGCCACTGTAAGCGCAAGATAGCCCCCTATGGGCAGGCCAGCCCCGTGGCGCATAAAGGGCAGGCCAAAAATTACGGCGCAGGTGGCAAGGCCCGCACACCCCAAGGCGGACGCGGGCAGGGGGCATAGCGCGCGGGCCAGCCCATCTGGCCGGGCCGGGGGGGCAAAAGCGGGAATGAGCAGCATGGCCATCCTGGCAAGGCACGCACTCATGGCGCAGGTGGCAATGGCGCTCCACAAAGGCAACGCCGCCAGTGCGGCTGCGCGGACAAGCAGGGACAGGCACAGCGCAATAACCCCGTAACTGCCTACGCGGCTGTCCCGCATGATGGCCAGCCTGCGTTCGGGGGTGCTGGCCCCGCAGCCATCGGCCATGTCCGCCAGGCCGTCTTCATGCAAAGCACCTGTTATGACGGTCTGGCAGGCGAGGGCCAGACCGGCGGCGGCAAGGGCGGGCACATGCGCTATGCGCAGTATGGCCAGCACAGTGCCTGTTGCTGTGCCGATCAGGGCGGCGATCAATGGCCAGCACCAGATGGATCGGGCCATTGGCCAGGGTGCGGCACCGGTTTTGCTGGCTCTGGGGGCCAACCAGCCTGCTGGCAGGCGGGTTAGCAGGCTCAGGCCGCAGGCAAGGTCCAGCCTGCAACGATCCAGCAAGGACTCAGGCTGTGTCCGGGTCATGTTTTTGCGGACACGGCCGCCTGGGCAAAGGTTGCCATGCCCGTATGGCAGGCAACGGCTGCGCGCAAAACAGGAATGGTCAGCGCCGCGCCCGAGGCCTCTCCAAGGCGCAGGCCCAGTCCACGCAAAATGGGCGTCATGCGCAGGTGCCGCGCCAGACGGGTCGTATGGCCGGTATCTGTCGGGCAGTGGGAGAGGGCGGCATGCTCCAGGGCATCGGGGTTCAGGTGTGCCAGCGGGGCTACGGCCGCAGCGCAGACAAAGCCGTCCAGTATGACCGGCACATGCATCAGCCGTGCGGCAAGGGTGGCTCCCAGCATGGCGGCCAGTTCGTACCCGCCCAGCCGCCGGGCGACCTCCAGCGGGTCGCCTAGATGATCCGCATGGTGCGTGAGTGCTGTATCAATCACCGCGGCTTTGTGGGCAGTGCCTGCCGCGTCCAGCCCGGTGCCCTGGCCAGCCCAGTCGGTGCTGTTCTGGCGGGTCAGTGCCGCGCACAGGGCGGAGGCGGCAGTTGTGTTGCCTATGCCCATTTCGCCCAGGCAAAGCAGGTCACACGCTTGGGGGACTGCGTTAAAACCGACCTGCACGGCGGCGAGGAAGTCCTTCTCCGTCATGGCGGGGGCGGTGGTAAAATCCGCCGTTGGGGCAAGGTCGTGCACGGGTCGCACGCTCAGTTCAGCCTGTGCCACGCGGGCAATCTGGTTGATGGCGGCCCCGCCGTGTTCAAAATTCTGTACCATCTGCGCGGTCACATCCATCGGCCAGGGCGAGACATGGTGGGCCATAACGCCATGGTTGCCCGCAAAAATGAGCACATGCACCTGTTCCAGCCTGGGGGAGGCGCGGTGTTGCCATCCGCCCAGCCAGCGTGTCATGTCCTCCAGCTGCCCAAGGCTGCCTGGGGGTTTGGTCAGTTCGGCCTCCCTTTGCGCAATGGCGTGTTGCACCTGCGTGTTGGCCGGTGGCAGGGTCATGCACAGGGCTCGCAGGGCATGCAGGGAAGTGGGTGTTCCGGGCAGGGACAAAAAGGAAGAAGAGGGCATGGGGGCAATTGTGTGCTGTTATGGGGGTTCACGCAAATGGAAACAGGGCCGGATGAGCGTATGACCAGCATCAGTCTCAGTCCAGGGGATGGTGGTGCGGCTGGTAGCCTGCTTGTGCTGGGTGGCGCAAGGTCGGGCAAAAGCCGTTTGGCGGAAAATACCATAACCGCCCTGCCCGGCCCATGGATATACCTGGCCACGGGACGTGCCTATGATGATGAAATGCATGACCGTATTGCCCGGCACAAACACGCGCGGGACAAGGCGGGCTGGCGGACGGTGGAAGAACCCCTGAATGTGGCCGATGTGCTCCACCAGAACGCCAGCACTCCGGTGCTGCTGGACTGCCTGACCTTGTGGCTGACCAACCTTTTGCTCGACGGGCAGGATGTGGACGGCCCGACACAGGCCCTGCTTGCCAGCCTGGGCGCGCGCACGGCTCCAACCGTGCTGGTGGGGAATGAGGTCGGGCTGGGCATTGTGCCACAAAGCCCGCTCGGGCGGCGCTTCAGGGACGAGGCGGGGCTGCTGCACCAGCGACTGGCGGCGTGTGTGGGCAAGGTCGTGTTTGTCGCCGCGGGGCTGCCACTGGTGCTCAAGAACGAAAACGCACCCCGTTAGGCGTGGGAAAACAGTCTTTGCCCGCTTGCGCATGCTCTGCCAGTATATTCAGACGTTCCGTTTTGCGGGCATGGCTGTTGCAGGGCGTAAAACATTATAGACCTCTTGCGCGCCCGGGCGGAAGTATGGTGAGTGGCTGAGGCTTACGCGGGCAGACCTGGGTTAGTGGCAGCCCCGTTCATTCTGGTTGAGAGATGCATATGTCGGAAACACCAATCAACACCCAGCTTCTGGTTGCAGGGCAATGGCAGGATGCGGCAGATGGCCGTACACTCCCCATTCTGGACCCCGCCAGTGGTGAAACTATTGGCAAGGTTGCCCATGCCTCTGTTGCCGATCTGGACAAGACGGTGGCCGGGGCCGCCGTGGGGTATGACGCATGGCGGAAGCTGAGTGCATGGGACCGCTACACCATCATGCGCAAGGCCGCCGAACTGCTGCGGGAGCGGGCCGAGGCCATTGGCCGGATCATGAGCCGCGAGCAGGGCAAGCCACTGGCGCAGGCGATTGTCGAAATTAACGCCGCAGCCGGAGTGATCGAATATTTTGGCGAAGAAGGCCGCCGCCTGAACGACGAACTGGTGCCCGCGCGCGTGCCGTTTGTCGAGCAGCGCGTGCTGCACCGCCCCATTGGTGTGGTGGCCGCCTTTACGCCGTGGAATTTTCCCATCAACCAGATTGCCCGCAAGCTGGGTGCGGCCCTTGGGGCCGGTTGTGGCGTTATTGTCAAAGCCCCTGAAGATACTCCGGCCTCCCCCGCCGAACTGATCCGCTGCTTTTGCGATGCGGGTATTCCCGCGGGTGCTGTGTCTCTTGTGTATGGCACGCCCGCGGAAATTTCGGAGTATCTGATCGCCCATCCCGTGGTGCGCAAGATTTCCTTTACGGGGTCCACCCCCGTGGGCAAGCATCTGGCGGCGCTGGCTGGCGGGCAGATGAAGCCGGTCACCATGGAACTGGGTGGCCATGGCCCGGTTATTGTCTGCCGCAACGCGGACCTGGACCCGGCGGTCGAACGTCTGGCTGCGGCCAAGTTCCGCAATGCCGGGCAGGTGTGCATAGCCCCCACGCGCTTTTTGCTGCACAAGGATATTGCCGCAGACTTTATTGAAAAGTTCAAGGCCCAGATGAGCGCGCTCAAAATCGGCCGTGGTCTGGACGAGGGTGTGACCATGGGCCCGCTCATTAATGAGCGCCGGGTCAAGGCCCTGACCGAACTGGTTGAGGATGCCCGCGCCAAGGGTGCGGAGGTGTGGCAGCCCGATACAGCCTTGCCCGACAAGGGCTTTTTCTTCCCCCCCACGCTTGTGTTCAAGCCTACGCTGGACATGCGGGTAATGCATGAAGAGCCATTTGGCCCGATTGCGATTGTAGACGAGTTTACCGATACTGCGGATGCGGTCCGGGAAGCCAATCGCCTGCCCTATGGCTTGGCGGCGTATGTGTACACACGTTGCGAGCGCACCCAGCGCCTGCTGGGCGAGAAGCTTGAGGCGGGCATGGTCGCCATTAACCATCACGGCATTGGCGTGCCCGAAGTGCCGTTTGGCGGGGTCAAGGATTCCGGGTACGGCACGGAAGGAGGGCCAGAAGCCCTGCGGGCGCATACGATCATCAAGCTCGTATCCTGCCTGCACAGGCCTTCGACCGACTGAAACCGGCTGGTTTTTTAGGTGTTCAAAAAATACCGTGCGGCACGGCACCGCACGGTATTTTTGTATCCAGCTTACCAGAAAAGATCAGAACGTAGCGGCCAGGCTGACATTGAAAGACCGCCCCATGCCCGGCATGGGCATGCGCTGGCCTGTTCCCCCATTGCCAAGGTCGTGCGTTAAAATACCACCAAGGGGCATGTAGTAGGGCTGGTCCATGACGTTATCGATCCCTGCAGTCAGGGTCATCATTTTCCAGTTGTAGCTGCCGTTCAGGTTGAGCAGGGCATAACCGGGGGTGCGCGGTTCGTTGCGGATCCAGTCTACCGTGTCCTTGGCTTTGACAAAGTTCATCTCTACCCGGCCGGTCCATGGGCCTACGGTTTCGTTCAGGCCCAGTGTGCCGTTCAGGGGCATCTGCTGGTACAGGCCGGTATGGGATACCTTGTCCTGCCCGCGCACCCAGTTGAGCACGCCTGTTACCTCGCCTTTGCCATAACGGGTTGTGTTCCACACCGTATAATGGCCGGATGTGTTGATGCCATACATCTGGGCATTGTGGTTGACGAATTGCAGCAAGGAAACCTGCGGCGTAAAGGACTGTATGCGCTGGACGTTAATATAGTTGTGCGCATAGGTGTAGTAGGGCTGCACCTTCAGCCCCCATCGCTGGGCCAGGGTCGGGTCGTGCCAGTCAAAGGTCACGCTGGCGGTGTTGCCGACCTCGGACTTCAGGTTCTGGTTGCCGACATATCCGTTCCCGTCCCCAAACCAGCCGATCATGGTGGAGGCCATCTGACTTTGGCCCCATGAGTAGCGTTCATACAGGTTGGGTGCGCGGGACTTGCGGGCGTAGCCTGCCTCTATGGTCAGGCTGTTTGTGGCTTTCCACCGGGTCAGGGCGGTTACGTCAAAGTTTACGTCCGTGCGTCCGTGGTTGCTGGCGTTAAAGGCATTGGCGGCGTTTACGTTGGCGGCGTTCATCATGTTGTAGGGCGAGACATCGCCCGTGTTCATCATGACCAGGTCATTGCGCAGGCCCAGCAGGGTGGATACGCGCGGCGTCCACTGGGCTTCCCATTCCGCAAAATGGCCAAGCCGGTCGCGGTGGCCGTTATTGATGTTGTTGAACGTGTTTGGCCCCATGGCGCCCATCATCCCGCCACCGACAAGGGGAGGCCACCAGTCCTTCAGCCCTTCATGGTCGAAGGAACTGCCAAGGCGCAGCATGTGCTGGCGGCCCAGCGGAATGGTGGCCTTGACGGAATACCCGACCGAGCGTTGGTCATCATTCATGGGCATGCCTGTGGTGGAGGTATGCCCACCCTTGTCATCGAGCATGTTCATGGCATGGGTAACACGCTGCCAGTGGCCACGGGCCTCAAGCGTGCCCCAGTCAAAGTCGCCCACGTATTTGCCGTTCACATTTGTGGAGCGGTTGTTGGTCATGTCCATGTACTGGTTGGCAAAGCCTTCACGCGGGGCATCCTGCTGGCCAAAGGTCAGCACCAGAAGGTGGTTATTTTTATGCACGCCAAAGGTTACGTCATGCGTGTAGCGCAGGTATTCGGTCGAGCCGACCCGGCCTATGCCCCCCCCGCCACTGTAATCTCCCGACTGGTCGTAGGAGGCATTGTAACGCAGGCTGAACGTGTCGTTGGCGACAGTCATGCTGCCTGCGGCCGAGTAGCCTCCCCCATTGCTGCGGTAGGTGCCGCGTGCGCGCCCGGTAAACAGGATTTTGCCGTGGCGGGCAAAGCGCGGGTCCGCGCGCTCTACATCAATGGTGCCGCCAAGGCTGTCGCCCCCGTTGCTGACCGATGTCAGGCCTGCAACGGCGGTGGCACTCTCCACGCTGTCGGGGTCGATGTAGGAGAGGGCGGGATTCATGTGGTTGGGGCAGGCGGGGTTGATGCGCACCCCATCCACAACGGTTGCCACCCGGTCATCCGCCATGCCGTTGAGCACGGGCAGGTTGGCCAGCCGCCCCCCGCCATAACTGCTGAAACCTGGCTGGTTGCGAAAGAGCGAGGCGGCATCGGGGCTGGAAAGGCGGGACATGCGGGCCGAACTTTTATCGACCGTGGAACCGCTGAGAAGGCTGTCCGCGATGGAGGCGTCGTCCTGCGCGGTGGAAATATCCACGCGGGGGAGCGTTACAACGGTTGCGGCAAAGCCGGGGCTGGCAGCGCAGGGGAGCGCGCACACAGCCGCAAGCCACAGCCAGCTACGCTGGTTGTGGGCAAAAAAGGGAGAGGACATAAACAGAAAAACCCTGTTCAAAGCATACTGAGA
>CALCDN010000008.1 GCA_937900755.1 uncultured Acetobacter sp.
CCCCCAACCCGCCCAGAACAAAAGCGAGGCCATGGGGTATGCTCCATCTTCGAACACGGTGAAGGATAACTGAGCGGTGGTTGAGACAAACCCTGGTGTTGTGTTTGACACGCTTGTTGTCGTGGGGCCGGGGCTGATCGGCTCCTCCGTGCTTCGTCGCGCCAGGGCCCGGGGGAATCTGGCCAACAGGCTTGTGGCCGTGGACAGCAGCGCGGAGGTATGCGCGCGGGTTATGGAACTGGGACTGGCGGACGAGGCAACAACAGATGGTGTCGCCGCCGTGGCGCAGGCCGATTGTGTCATGCTCTGCGTGCCGGTTGGCGCCATGGGGCCGGTTGCGGCCCAGCTTGTGCCCGCCATGAAGCCCGGTGCCGTACTGACCGATGTAGGCTCCACCAAGGTTTCCGTTACCGAGGCCATAGCGCCCAGCCTGCGCGCGGATGTGCCTTACGTGCCCGCGCACCCCATGGCGGGTACGGAGTTTTCCGGCCCTGATGCGGGGTTGGTGGACCTGTTTGAAAACCGCTGGTGCCTGTTGACCCCGCTGGAGGCCACCACGCCGGAAGCCCTGCAACAGATACGCCTGCTATGGACACGCTGTGGTGCCCGCCTGCGGGAGATGACCCCGGCCCACCATGACCGCGTATGCGCCATTGTCAGCCCACTGCCACATCTGCTGGCCTTTACCATTTGTGGCACGGCCGATGACCTGGCGGAGGAAACCCGCTCCGAGGTGCTGGACCTTGCGGCCTCGGGCTTTCGCGATTTTACGCGGATTGCGGCCTCCGACCCCATTATGTGGCGTGATATTTTTCTGGCCAACCGTGAGGCCCTGCTGGAAATGCTGGGGCGCTTTATGGAAGATGCGCAAGCCATGGCCCGCGCCATCCGCTGGGGGGATGCGGACTATATTGTGAATAAAATTGAGCGCGGGCGCGAGATTCGCAAAAGCCTGATTGAAAACAGACAGGCCTGAGCCCGCTCAGGTCGGCTGGCCAAAGGCCTTGATACGCAGGGAATCGAGCCGTTTGCCGGTTCTGTCCAGCATGGGGTTGAGTGCCGTGGCTTTCTGCCATGCCTTGAGCGCGGCCTGCCCATCATTCAGGTGCTCTTCCACACTGGCCAGCAGACTCCAGCTTTGGGCGTCCTCTGCGTCCCGCGTCAGGGCTTCACCCAGGTCCGCCACGGCCCCGTGCAGGTTCCCCGCGACAAGGCGCATCTGCGCACGGGTGCGCCATAACACCGCCTGATCGGGCTGGAGGGCAAGGGCATCCCCCATATCGTCCACCGCATCGTCCGGTTTTTCGGCTATCAGGTCTTTTTCCGCGCGGCGGACCAGCAACTGCGTTGTGGGGGAGAGATGGCTCGCGCGCAGGGTTTCAAGCTGGCCTTGCACGGTATGGGCGTCTTCGGGGGTCTGGGCCTGGGCCAGCAGCTTGACCAGCGTGGCAATCTGCCCTGCTGTCGTGCCAGTGCCAGTGCCAGTGCCAGTGCCAGTGCCAGTGCCAGTGCCAGTGCCAG
>CALCDN010000009.1 GCA_937900755.1 uncultured Acetobacter sp.
CCTTATGCCTGGCCCCTACGCTTGGCCAAGCAGTTCCCCCAGAATACGCGCCGTATAGTCCACCACGGGCACCACACGCCCGTAATTAATGCGCGTGGGGCCAATAACGCCAATGGCGCCCACAATCCTGTTGGCTTCATTGCGTGCTGGCGCCATGACAACGGACATGCCGGTCGTGCCAAACAGCCCGCTTTCCGCCCCGATGAAAATACGCACACCTTCCGAACTTTCAACCAGTTCCAGCAGGCGCAGCATGGTCTCCTGCGCCTCCAGCCGGTCAAACAGGGTCTGTATGGCCACAAGACGTTCCTGCCCGTCCACATCGGCCAGCAGGCGGGACTGGCCACGCACGATCAGCGTGCCCCCGCTTTCCCCCCGCGCTCCGTTCCATATGGCCAGGCCACTTTCCACCACTTCGGCGGTCAGGCTGTTCAGGACCGTACGGTTCTCGCTCATTTCCGCCCCCACCCGGTGGCGCAGGTCGGGCAGGGAGGCCCCCATGGCGCGCGCGTTCAGGTAATTGGCGGCCTCCACCAGTGCCGAAGGCGGCGTGCCCGGTGGAATTTCAATCACCCTGTTCTCCACGTGTCCATTCGCCCCCACCAGCACAACCAGCGCGCGATTGCCGCCAAGGGCTACGAATTCTATGTGCTTGATCCCGCCCTCCCCCTTGGGGGCCACCACCAGCCCGGCGGCGTCAGACATCCCCGCCAGCAGGGAGGACGCCTCGGTCAGCGTATCCTGCAAGGAGCGCCCACGCGCCTCCAGCGAATGACCGATCACCTTCTGCTCATCCTCGGACAGGGCGCCAAACTGGAGCAGGCCATCCACAAACAAACGCAGGCCTTTTTCCGTTGGCAGGCGACCTGCGGAGGTATGGGGGGAAAACAAAAGCCCCGCCTCGGTCAGGGAGACCATGACATTGCGGATTGTGGCAGGCGAGAGGGGCTGGCCCAACCTGCGCGACAGCGTGCGCGAACCCACGGGTTCGCCACTGGCCATGTATTCCTCCACAATCTCGCGCAGGATGTTGGCGGAGCGTCCATCCAGTTCGGGGGGTAGCATCGCTTGGGCTGGCAACAGGCCACGCTTCATGGCTCTCAGGCTCCTTCGTGCGGTCTGATAAGCGTTTATAACGGCTTATTGCCGGTTTTACTCCTGCCAAAAGCATTTTATGTGCAGGCACAACCCTTTGTCATTGTTTTGCAGGAGCAGCACCATGCGTCCATCAGGCCGACAGGCCGGGCAGATGCGCCCCATTGTTATCGAAACCGGTTTTTCCCACCATGCGGAAGGCTCCGCCCTTATTCGCGTAGGCGGCACCGAGGTCCTGTGTACTGCCAGTGTGGAAAGCCGCGTGCCCCCCTTCCTGCGCGGCAAGGGCCAGGGCTGGGTTACGGCCGAATACGGCATGCTGCCCCGCGCCACCCACGCGCGCGGCGCACGCGAGGCCGCACGGGGCAAGCAGTCTGGCCGCACGCAGGAAATCCAGCGCCTGATCGGCCGCTCGCTCCGCGCGGTCACGGACCTGAAGGCTCTGGGCGAGATGTGCGTCACACTGGATTGCGATGTCCTGAACGCCGATGGCGGCACACGCTGCGCCGCCATTACCGGCGCGTGGGTGGCGCTGCGTCTGGCCCTTGGCAAGCTGGTGGCCAACCGCGTGCTGCAAAATATTCCGCTAACCGGGCAGGTGGCCGCGGTCTCCTGCGGGCTGACCCACGCCGGAGCCGTGCTGGACCTTGATTACACCGAAGATAGCACAGCCCTTGCCGACACCAATTTTGTGCTCAGTGCGGACCACCGTATTGTGGAAATTCAGGCAACAGCCGAACATGCCCCCTTTAGCGAGGACGCCTTTAACACCCTGTTCGCCCTCGCCCGCAAAGGGGCGGATGACCTGTTTGAAGCCCAGTTGAACGCCATTCACACAGCAGAGCAAACCACACCATGACCCACCCCACCCTCAAATCCGGCGACACGCTGGTGCTGGCCACCCATAATGCGGGCAAACTGGCCGAGTTTTCCACCCTTATGGCCGAATTTGGCATTACCGTGCTCTCCGCAGGGGATCTGAACCTGCCCGAACCCGAGGAAACCGCCACAACCTTTGCAGGCAATGCCGCCATCAAGGCGCTGGCGGCGGCACAGGCTGCCAACCTGCCTGCCCTAGCCGATGATTCCGGCCTGTGTGTGAGCGCGCTTGGTGGGGCTCCGGGCATTTACTCCGCCCGCTGGGCTGGCCCCGACAAGGACTTTGCCGCCGCCATGGCCCGGATCGAGGAAGGCATTGGCCCCGACGAACGCGAGGCATGGTTTGTGTGCGTGCTCTGCCTTGCCTACCCCGATGGCCGCACCCTTACCTTTGAAGGACGGATAAACGGGCAGATTGTCTGGCCCCCTCGCGGGACCAACGGGCACGGATACGACCCGATTTTTGAACCCGAAAATGAAACCCGCAGCTTTGCCGAAATGACGGACAAACAGAAAAACGCCATCAGCCACCGTGCCCGTGCGTTTGCCGCCTTCCGCAAGGCTTGCCTGGACTAACCCCATAAAAAAAGAGCGCCCTTGTGGGGCGCTCTTTTTTTGCATGGCAAACGACTTTGCCAAACCGGGGTGGCGCAAACCACCCCGGTTTTTTTATGCTCAGTCTTCGGTGTTACGACGACGGATCGCCGCACCCAGAATATCACCGAGCGATGCACCGCTATCCGCGGAGCCGTATTCGTTGATAGCCTGCTTGTCTTCTTCCACTTCGCGGCCCTTGATGGTCAGGGCAACCTTGCGGGACGTACGGTCAACGGACACAACCTTGGCGTCCACACGTTCGCCAACGGCGAAGCGTTCGGGGCGCTGTTCGGCCTTGTCACGCGCCAGTTCCGCACGGCGGATGAAGCCGCTCAGAACGTCGTCAACCTTCACTTCAATGCCGTTGGTCTGAACCGCGGTCACGATGCAGGTCACAATCGTACCCTTCTGGATGCTGGCCAGAGCGTCAGCCGCCGGATCTTCCTGAAGCTGCTTGATGCCAAGGGAGATACGTTCTTTTTCCACGTCCACGTCCAGAACCTTGGCTTTTACAACCTGGCCCTTTTCGTAGTTCTTCATGGCTTCTTCGCCAGCTTCGTCCCAGGACAGGTCGGACATGTGGACCATGCCGTCGATGTCCGCGGACAGGCCGATGAACAGGCCGAACTCGGTGATGTTGCGGATCTCGCCTTCCACCACGGAACCAACCTTGTGTTCCTCGGCGAACTGCTCCCACGGGTTGCGCTGCACCTGCTTCAGGCCCAGCGAGATGCGGCGCTTCGCGCTGTCCACATCCAGAACCATCACATCGACTTCCTGCGAAGTGGCGACGATCTTGCCCGGATGGACGTTCTTCTTCGTCCAGGACATCTCGGAAACGTGCACCAGACCTTCGACGCCCGGCTCCAGCTCCACGAATGCACCGTAATCGGTGATGTTCGTGACGCGACCGGTGTAGCGGGCACCCGGCGGGTACTTGATCGCCACGTTCTCCCACGGGTCAGCCTCAAGCTGCTTCATGCCCAGCGAGATGCGCTGCGTATCGGGGTTGAAGCGGATGACCTGCACGCGGACCGGCTGGCCGATCTGGAGCGCTTCGGAGGGGTGGTTGATGCGCTTCCATGCGATGTCGGTCACATGCAGCAGGCCGTCAACGCCGCCCAGGTCAACGAACGCACCGTAGTCGGTGATGTTCTTGACCACGCCGTCAAGGATCATGCCTTCGGTCAGGCCCTGGATCAGTTCGCTGCGCTGTTCAGCACGCGTTTCTTCCAGAACGGCACGACGGGAGACAACAATGTTGCCGCGCGCACGGTCCATCTTCAGGATCTGGAACGGCTGGGGCACGCCCATCAGCGGGCCGACGTCACGCACGGGGCGGATGTCCACCTGGCTGCCGGGAAGGAACGCCATGGCCCCACCCAGATCAACCGTAAAGCCACCTTTGACGCGGCCATAGATGGTGCCGTTGACGCGCTGGTTGGCTTCGAAAGCTTTTTCGAGGCTGGTCCATGCTTCTTCGCGGCGTGCTTTTTCGCGGGAGAGAACGATGCTGCCGTCGCGGTCTTCGTAACGCTCGACGTACAGTTCGATCACATCGCCCGGCTGCACTTCAGGCTTGACGCCCGGAGGTGCGAATTCACGCAGGGAAACGCGGCCTTCGCTCTTCAGGCCGACGTCAACAATTGCGTAGTCGTCGGTCAGGCGGACAACGCGACCGCGCACAACGGACCCGTCAAAGCCGGAATCGCGGCCAAGGGTCTCGTCCAGAAGGGCGGCAAAATCTTCGCCACGGAAGTGATCCGTGGTCTGGGTGGTGGCTGAAGCCATGTGGTACCGTAAATCCTGAGCCCGCCAGCAATATGCTCGCAGACTGTTCCTGCGCCCCGCGGACCGCGGCACGACTTGCCTGACGGAACGGATGAGCACCTGTACCCCCCGACCTTGTGGTCAGACCCGAATGTTATCCCCAAAAACCCACCACGGAGGGCGGATTTCTGTTTGCACAGAGAACACCTGCCCCCTGTTTGTCAACTCAAAGAGCAGTCCTGGGGGCAAATCGTGGGCAAAAAATGCCCAACACCACCTTGCCCCCCATGTGCAAAGGCAACCACTCAGCCGCGAACAGCCACGAGTCGTTCGCGCGTAACGCGCAGGGCCTCGGCCAGAACGGCCTGTGCGTCCAGCGTGTCCGTCTCGATCACATGCGCGTCATCCGCCACGCGCAGGGGAGCGGACTCCCGGCTGGCATCGGCCTCGTCCCGCGCGTGCAGGGCCTCTTCCATCTCGCGCAGTCGCGTCTGCGCATCGGCGGCTGTGGGGTCTCCCCCACTTTGCAAAAAGCGCCTGAGCGCCCGTGTGGCGGAAGATGCGGTAATGAACAGCTTGACGTCCGCATCGGGGAAAATGGCGGTGCCAATATCGCGCCCGTCCAGCACCGCGCCACGCTCGGTGGCAAAGCGGTGCTGGGTTTCCACCAGTGCGGCGCGCACCGCAGGCTGGGCTGCCACCTTGCTGGCGGCCAGCGCCACGTCTGGCGTGCGCAGGTCCTTGCGCCGCATGTCCGCAGGCATCAGGGCTTCGGCAAATCTTTCAGCCGGTTGTGCGGGGTCCTGCCCCGCATCAAGTGCGAGCCGCCCCACGGCGCGGTAGAGCAGCCCCGTATCCAGGTATGGCAGGTCCAGCGCTTCGGCCAGCCTGCGGGCCAGCGTGCCCTTGCCAGCCGCCGCCGGGCCATCCACGGCAATAACCGGTCCGCCGCGCGTCACGGCGCAAACCCCGCGCCAAGGCTGTTCATCAACTGCAAATAGCCTGGAAAGCTGGTGTCTATGAACGCGGTGTCGTCAATTTCCACCGGGTTCTGGGCGACAAGGCCCAGCACGGAGGCGCTCATGGCCAGCCGGTGGTCCATGTGGGTCTGCACAACACCGCCGCCGGGAATGGCGTTGTCGGTGCCGTACACCACCAGATCATCCCCCTCGACCGCTGTTTTAACACCATTGTTTTCCAGGAGCGCCACGGTGGCGGCCAGCCGGTCACTCTCCTTCACCCGCAGTTCCTCCACCCCGCAAAAGCGGGAGGTGCCAGAGGCATACGCCGCCGCCACGGCCAGAATGGGGTATTCATCAATCATGGACGGGGCGCGGTCGGCGGGCACGGTTACGCCCTTGAGGGTGGAGGCGCGGACATGCAGGTCGCCCACCAGTTCGCCCCCTTCGGTGCGGACATTGGTGACCTCAAGCTGCGCGCCCATTTCCTGCAAGGTAATGAACAACCCGGTACGCAGGGGGTTCAGCCCCACGGTGGAAATGACAATATCCGCCCCCCGCACCAGCAGGGCCGCAACAATGGGGAAGGCGGCGGAGGACGGGTCCCCCGGCACCACCACGTCGCGCGCCACAAGGTCCGGTCGGCCTTGCAGCACAATAATCCGTCCACCCTGCGCGGTTTCCTCCACCTTAACGTGCGCGCCAAAGTGGCGGAGCATGTTTTCGGTATGGTCACGGGTGGCCACGGGCTCTTCCACCCGTGTCTGCCCCTGCGCGTTCAGCCCGGCCAGCAGCACGGCGGACTTGACCTGGGCCGAGGCCACGGGCAGGCGGTAATCCAGCGGGTGGGGGGCGGCCAGACCACCAATGGCCATGGGCAGGCGCCCCCCCTCACGCGCCATGAAGGTGGCCCCCGTGCCCGCCAGCGGGTCCATGACGCGCTTCATGGGCCTGCGGCGCAGGCTGGCATCCCCCGTCATGACCGACACCATGCCGTGGCTGGCCAGAATACCCGACAAAAGGCGCGCCGCCGTGCCGGAATTGCCCATGTCCAGCACATCCTCAGGCTCACGCAGCTTGCCAATGCCCAAGCCTGTCACGCGCCAGTCCCCCGGCGCATGCTGGGTTACCTGTGCGCCAAGTGCGCGCATGGCGGCGGCGGTGCGCAGAACGTCCTCCCCTTCCAAAAGCCCGGTAATATGGGTTTCCCCCCGTGCGAGGGAGGCAAACATGAGCGCGCGATGGCTAATGGACTTGTCACCCGGTACACGGATGGAACCGGAAAGAGGGGCCTGCGCGCGCGTAACCCGCAGCGGACGGGCGGAGGGGGAGGATGCGTGTGTCATGCCCTTTTCATTCCGGCGGGATGGCCTGCAAGTCAATCCGGGAAGGGGCAGAAAAAGAGGGGGGCGGATGCAGAAAATGCAACCATATGCAAACTCCGGGTTTGACAGGACCCGAAACACAGTGGCATTGGGCATCGCCTTAACAGTCTGGTTCGAGTCCTGCTTCAGCTTTGCGTTGCTGTTCGGGGTTCGTTCGTGTTCCGGGGCGTTGGCCCCAATATCTGCTCAGGATTGACAGGTAGCAAGATGTCCCAGCCCGATCTCGGCACCAAACGCGTCTGCGTGTCCTGTGGTGCCCGTTTTTATGACCTGAACCGCGCACCCGCCATTTGCCCCAAATGCGGAACGGAACAGCCTGCCCTGGTGCCGCGCCTGCGCCGCAACTCCGACAGCCTGTCCCCCGTTCCGGCGAGTGTCGCCCCCATCAAGAAAGCCGATGAAGATATCGATATCGACACCGATGACGATACGGACGACGATGATGTGATGGAAGACACCGCTGATCTGGATGATGACGACGACGACATCAGCTCAGACATCGATGTCAGCACGGATTCGGAAGACCACGAATCCTGACCCCCTCCGGGGGTGCTGGCCGCCATCGTGTCAGACCCATAAAAAAAAGCCCGCTGGCACGCCAGTGGGCTTTTTTTTGCTGCTCCGCATTACCGGGCAGGCGGCACTCAGGCGGGACGGCGCTCTATTTCCACGCCCACGGCCTCTATTTCCTCAAACACATCCAGTTTTTCTATGCGCACACGCACAACACGCACGCGCTCGTCGGCCAGCACGCCCGATGCAATCCGTTCAGCCAGGGTTTCCACCAGCCGCACATGCCCCTCGCGCACAATGCGGTGCACAAGCTGGACCACCCGCTCGTAGGAGACCGTGCGGCTCAGGTCATCCGGCCCGACCTCCAGGTCCGTGCGGTCATCCACGCCAAAATGCACCGAAACCCGGATACGCTGGGTTACACCCTGCTCGTGCGGGAACACGCCAATATGGGCATCGAGCACCATATTCTTCAAAAACAGGCAACGCAGCGGCGGTTGGTCCGCCCACGGAGCAAAAACGGCCATTCTTTTATTCTTCCACGGCATGCCCGGCCAATGGGGCCGGGGACCATTGCAGGTGCTGCCCACCATCGAGGGCCAGCATCTGCCCGGTAACGGAGGGCAGGGCCAAAAGGGCAAGGGCCGCACGGGCCACCTCATCTGGCGAGGTGCCATGGGCCAGCGGCACCGAGGCGCACTGGCGCGCAAACTGCTCTTCCGTCTGCCGCGGGCTGGGCAGGGCGGGACCGGGACCAATGGCGTTCACCCTGATCCCCTTGGGGGCCAGCGCCAGCGCCATGGTCTGCGTCAGCGCCCACAAGGCACTTTTGGAGACGGTATAGCTGACAAAATGAGGGGTGAGCGACCACACACGCTCGTCCAGCATGTTCAGCACCATGCCCTGTGCGCCCTGCGGCAACCCTTTGGCAAACGCCTGGATCAGCACAAAAGGTGCGCGCAGGTTGGGCTTCATGTGCATCATCCAGCTTTCAAGCGAGGTATCATCCCACTCATCACGCTCAAAGGTGGAAGCATTGTTGACCAGAACACCCAAGGGGCCACCAAGGGCCTGCGTGGCCTGCCCGTACAGGGCCTGCGCATCCTCCTCGCGCATCAGGTCGGCCTGAAGCACGCAGCCGGTGCGCCCCAGTGCGCGCACGGCCTGCAATGTGTCCTCCGCCTCGGCCCTGTTGCCGCGGTAATGGATGGCCACGTCAAACCCGGCACGGGCAAGCCCCAGCACAATGGCCCGGCCCAGCCGTGCTCCACCCCCGCTCACCAGAGCGCGGCGCGGTATGGCCGCACTGATCGGCAGCATGTCCACGGGCATGGTTGTATCCTTTAAATTGTTGGCGTGTGTTGTCAGGCGGGGCGGCGGGCACCGAGGGCGGCGGCCAGCGTGCCGTCATCAAGCACATCCAGCGCCCCCCCCATGGGCACGCCCTGCGCCACGCGGCTGATCGTCAGCCCCTCGTAAGTTTCCAGCCGGTCCATCAGCCAGTGCATGGTGGTGGCCCCCTCCACCGTGGCCCCAAGGGCC
>CALCDN010000010.1 GCA_937900755.1 uncultured Acetobacter sp.
CGACGGGAAGCGGGGAGGACGCGCTGAGCGCAGGGCCGGCCAGCAGGCAGGCGAGCGTACCGCCCGCCATTAAAGCGGGAATGGAGCGCGCGTTAATGGCTTTCATTCAGGCCCATGGTCTGGGCAGGCTGGCCGGGCATGGGTTGGCCGGTCATAAGGGCGGCAAAGCCGGAATACATGGAGCACAGCACAATAACGCCAACCATGATGGCTCCGGCGATAATGGCTATGCGGACAACTTTGTCCGCTTTTTCGTTATCGGTCATACTGGAGTGTCCCGCTATTGTTGTTGGGCTGTCTTTGGGAAGTATTACCCGACTTGGTATAGTTGGTCGCGCTTGCCGGTGTTGCGGGCGGCCTGTACCAGTCGGGTCTGGCCTGACCCTTATGGCTGTGCGGATGGTAATAATGCGCATGAGGGTCATCAGCACAGGCCGAAAGTCCTGCAAGGACCAGAGCAAACATGGCAAGCCGGGAGCGGGAGCACATCATCTGTTTCATGCCTTTGAGCATACGCCTAATTTTTCCGACCGAAAAGTCTTGGCCTGTGTGGTTTGGGGTCATGCCTTATGGGTTCAGCAGGTTCGGTAAAACAGGCAGGTATGCAATGTGCGCATGTTCGCGCATGGTGCTTGCAGGTGTGGCATGGTTGCGTCTGGCCTGTTAAAAGCGGAAGCAGAGAGACGTATCTGCCATTTCCTTGCCTTATCATTGTGTTAGCAAGGGCCGAATCAGGCAGGTTTTTGGAAAGAGGGGCATGGGTATGGCGGTAACAGGTCTGGCTGCGATACTACTTGTTATTGCGCTCCTTCTGGTTGTTGTCAGCGCAGTGCAGCCCATTGCCCGCAAGCTTGAACTGTCCGAGACTGTGCTACTGGCCATTGTGGGCATTATCATTGGCTCACTGGCGGATTTTGCGCTGCGCACGTCCTATGCCTCAGCCCTGAGCGGCATAGCCGAAACCTTGCTGGATTTTCCCATAAGCAGTGAGTCGTTCCTGCTTATTTTTCTGCCTGTTCTGGTTTTTCAGGGCGCTCTGGCCATAGATGTGCGCCGCCTTGCGCATGAGGCGGCAACCGTGCTGCTGCTGGCGGTGGTGGCGGTAGCCCTTTCCACGGCGCTGATCGGTTTTGCCCTCATGCCGTTCGCGGGCATGCCACTTGTGGTGTGCCTGCTGCTGGGCTCCATTGTGGCCACCACGGACCCGTCCGCCGTGGCGGGTATTTTTCGTGATATCGGGGCGTCCACCCGCCTGACCCGCCTGGTGGAAGGCGAGGCGCTGCTCAATGACGCGGCGGCCATTTCCATTTTTTCCATCCTGCTGCCCTCGGTCACGCTGCACCGCGCCATTCATCCGGGGGATGCGGTTGTTTCGTTTGTCGTGTCCTTTGCCGGGGCGCTGGTGGTGGGGGTGCTATGCGGGCGGCTTACACTAGCCATGATGTCGGCCATTGGCAGTTCTGCGGCCGAAATTACGCTCAGCGTTGCACTCCCCTATGTTGTGTACATTATTTCGGACGATTTTCTGGACGTGTCGGGCGTTGTGGCAACGGCTGCGGCAGGGCTGACGCTCTCGGTTTACGGGCCATCGACCGTGCGACCCCAGACATGGCTCTTTCTTAACCAGTTGTGGCAGCAACTGGTGTTCTGGGCTGGCTCCTTGGTGTTTGTGCTGGCGTCCATGCTGGTGCCGCATCTTTTGGTGGGCATGACCCGCTGGGACTGGGTGCTTATCCTTATCGCAAGTGTTGCGGGGCTGACCGCGCGCGCCGCCGTGGTGTTTGGCATGCTGCCGCTGCTGGCGTGGTCGCGCCTTTCGCCGCCTGTGCCAACACCCTTCAAGGTGACCATGGTATGGGGGGGGCTGCGCGGCGCCATTACACTGGCCCTGGCTCTGGCGGTTACGGAAAACGAGCACGTAGCCACACCCATTGCCCATTTTATTGGTATTATCGCCACCGGTTTTGTGCTGATCACCCTGCTGGTCAACGGCACCACGCTGCGCTCGCTTGTGCTGTTTTTGAAGCTTGACCAGCTCTCCTCCATTGATGAGGCCATGCGGCACCAGGTTCTGGGCATTGGCCTGGGCAATGTGCGCGAACGGGCAAAAAAACTGGGTGGCGAGCTGGGTTTTGGCACGGATGCCACGCGCCCGGTACTCGACCAGATCGAGCGCCGCGCGGAGGAGGAGCAGGCCGCCAATGTGTTCGATCAGGCCCTGTCCGATACCCAGCGCGTCAACCTCGCCCTGATTACCATCGCCAGCCAGGAACGCTCCTTGCTGCTGGACCTGTTCCGCATGCAGGGCCTGTCGCGCCGCGTGATGGAAACCCTGCTGCGCTCGTCCGAGGCGGCTATTGATGGGGCAAGGCTGGAAGGGCGCCTGGGGTATGTGCGCGCCCTGCGGCGGCGGCTCAGCCCATCCTTCCGTTTTGATCTGGCCCAGTGGATCCATAATTACCTGCGGTGGGACCGGCCGCTGATGCTGTGCATGGCCGAACGGTTTGAAATGCTGATGGTGGCGCATTTCATTTCCATTTCGCTGACCCGGTTCATGCGTGAGCGCCTTGAGCCCACGCTGGGCAGCCGCATTGGGGAAATCGTGGCCGAGGTGCTCTCGCGCCAGCGCAAGCTGCTTGACGAGGCGCTGGAGACCCTGCGCCTGCATTATCACGGCTATGCCGAAGCGCTGGAAAACCGCATATTCCGCCAGATCGCCCTCCGCCTGGAGGGGGAGGAATATGACACCCTGCTTGCCGAATCCCTTATCAGCGATGAACTCAACCGCGAACTGCTCAAGGAACTGGAACGGCGCAGGCACCGCCTGAACAAGCGCCTGAGCTTTGACCTGCGCAGCGGGATCGAGGAGCGGATTAAACATGCCGCCGTGTTCCGGGGCCTGCCGGGTGCCGAACTGCACGACCTGGCCACCACGACATCCCTGCGCTTTGTTGCCCCGCAGGAACTGCTGTGCCGCAAGGGGCAGAAGATGCGCTACGTTTACTTCATCAGTGCGGGGCTGGTGGAAGCGCATGTGGCTGGGGTGGATGAACTGTACGGAGCGGGGGACCTGCTTGGCGCGCAGGAAGCGCTCCATGGCTGGCGGTGTGTTGGCAATGTGCGTGCGGTGCAGTTCGGGCACTTCATGGCCATCAAGGCATCACGCTTCCGCCGTCTGGTGGATGACTACCCGGTTGTGATGCAGAATATAGAAACCATTCTGCGCAAGCGCGAGGCGGGGGAACGCCCGACATCCCTCCTGCCAAGGCGGAAAATTGCCGCCATGGATGAGGATGGCTTGGCGGCCAGGGCACTGCTCGCGCCGGAGACGGAGATGCTGGCCCTTATGCCCCCGGAAAAGCCGGTGGATGGGAGCGCATCGGGCAAAAAGGCAGGCGCGTAACCCTTGACGCCTGCTCTGCCCTGGGGGGCTCTGTTCTAGCGCGCGTTGCTCTGGCGCAGGGCCAGGCCAAACTGTACCCAGCCAATGCCGCTGGCGATCAGTTCAACGGCAATAAACGTGCCAATCAGCCACAGGCCGGACCAGGGCAGGCTCAGGTAAAGGCAGACGCCAACCGCAAGGCTGATCAGCCCGCTGCCCAGAATAATGCCCCATCCCGGCAGGCCACGGTACTGCAACGCCATGACCGAACGCAGCACGCCAACAACAATAAAACAGACCGAGGCAAAAATCGTAATGGCCAGGGAGCCCGAGACCGGCTCCTTGATCAGCAGCGCACCGGCAATAACATAAAGCCCGCCGCAGAGCAGGGAAAACACGAAGCCCCCCCAGTCCTTGACCGCAAGGGCGTGCACACCTTGCATGATCCCGGCGAAAATAAGCAGGCCACCGATAAACATGGTGCTTGCGAGGGTTACGGACACGGCATCAATACAGGCGACAAAGCCCAGTATGACCAGTGCAATGCCCAGCATGACGAAGAGAGCCCATTTGTGTGCGAATGGCATGGATTTCATCCTTGCGTGCCAGAGGGGTAGAGTGGTGTTCTGATAGTATGTTACGCCACGTTAATACAAAGCAAAAACGGGCCACAGGCCACTAATCCACACCATACGCATGGCTTTTGTTGACAGTTCGGTGGCGTTCTCGTAAATCCTGCGACCATTGCCGGGAATGTGGACAGACCGGCCAGCGCCTTTTTGCTGGTAATGCGGTATGCGCCCGCTCCGATCCGTGGTGGACGGAGACTACCGGTGTAATGACGGGCTGTTTCTCCCAGCCCGCCTGTTGAGAGATGAAGAGCGCACTATGAGCAAGCGCCTTGAGAGCAAGTACAAAATCAATCGCCGCCTGGGCGTAAACCTGTGGGGCCGTGCAAAGTCCCCCGTTAACCGTCGTGAATACGGTCCGGGCCAGCATGGCCAGCGCCGCAAGGGCAAGCCTTCCGACTTTTCCGTCCAGCTGATGGCCAAGCAGAAGCTCAAGGGCTACTACGGCAACATCACGGAAAAGCAGTTCCGCCGTTACTATCAGGAAGCCGTGCGTCGCAAGGGCGATACGTCTGAAAACCTGATCAACCTGCTCGAACGTCGCCTGGACGCGGTCATCTACCGCATGAAGTTCGCGATCACGCCGTTTGCCGCACGCCAGTTCATCAGCCATGGCCACATTCTGGTCAACGGCCGCAAGCTGAACATCCCGTCCTACATCGTTAAAGATGGTGACGTGATTGAAGTGCGCGAAAAGTCTAAGCAGCTTGCCATCGTTCTGGATGCAACACAGTCCGCCGAGCGCGACGTGCCGGAATACATGGAAGTGGATCATCGCCAGATGAAGGGCACGTACCTGCGTGGCCCGCAGCTTTCCGATGTGCCGTATCCGGTGCAGATGGAACCGAACCTGGTGGTCGAATTCTACTCCCGTTAATCGGGAACTCCGGTTCGACCTGTGGACGCCGGGTGGAGGGGTTACTCTCCACCCGGCGTTTGCCGTTTTTATTCATGCCAGAAGCCCCGGAACTGATTTATGTCTGATACCGCCACGCCTGAACTGGGTAAGGAAATTGCCCGTCGTCGTACGTTTGCGATCATCTCGCACCCTGACGCCGGTAAAACCACACTGACCGAGCGCATCCTGCGTGCCGGTGGTGCCATTCAGCTGGCGGGCAACGTACGGGCCAAGGGCGAGCGCCGCCGCACACGCTCGGACTGGATGGCCATCGAGCGCGACCGTGGCATTTCCGTTGTCAGCTCGGTCATGACGTTTGACTATGGCGGGTGCGTGTTCAACCTGCTCGACACACCAGGCCATGAGGACTTCTCCGAAGATACCTACCGGACCCTGACAGCCGTTGACTCCGCGGTCATGGTGATTGACGCCGCCAAGGGCATAGAAGACCGGACACGCAAACTGTTCGAAATCTGCCGCCTGCGCGATATTCCCATTGTCACCTTCATCAACAAGATGGACCGCGAGGCACAGGACCCCTTTGCCCTGCTGGACGAAATCGCGTCCTCCCTCGCGCTCGATACATGCCCCGCCACGTGGCCGGTTGGCCGGGCCGCCACCTTTGTTGGCACGTATGACCTGCTTAATGGCAAGCTCAACACGCTCACTCCGCTGGCCGAGACGGATGACCGGCTTGTGCACATGCGCGAGGAACTGGAACTGGCCGAGGCCGCCTTGCCCGAGTTCGACCGTGAATCCTTTGATGCAGGCCACCTGACCCCGGTGTTTTTCGGGAGCGCGATCAAGGAAATAGGGGTTACCGACCTGTTGGACGCGCTGGTGGCCTTTGGTCCATCCCCCCGTGCGCAGGCAGCCGAAAGCCGCACGGTCACGGCCGATGAGCCGGGCATGACTGCACTTGTGTTCAAAATCCAGGCCAATATGGACCCCAACCACCGCGACCGTATTGCCTTTGCCCGCATCTGCTCTGGCCGCCTTACGCGGGGGATGAAGCTCAGGCACACCCGTACGGGCAAAAGCTTTGCGGTGCATACGCCCCAGTTCTTTTTTGCGCAGGACCGGCATCTGGCCGAAGAGGCGTTCGCGGGCGACGTGGTGGGCATTCCCAACCACGGCACCCTGCGCATTGGGGACACGCTGACCGAGGGCGAGGAAATCCGCTTTACGGGCGTGCCGCATTTTGCCCCCGAAATTTTGCGCCGTGTGCGCCTTGATGATGCGATGAAGGCCAAAAAGCTCAAGCAGGCCCTTGTGCAACTGGCGGAAGAAGGCGTTGTGCAGCTTTTTCGGCCCCAGGATGGCGCTCCCCCCATTGTGGGGGTGGTGGGCACGCTCCAGCTGGATGTGTTGCAGGCCCGCCTGCGGGCGGAATACGGTGTTGGCATCGGGTTTGACTCCACGCCATTCTCGCTTGCCCGCTGGATAACCGGCGCGCGGGATAAAATTGAGGCGTTTACAGCCTCCAACCGTTCAGCCATGGCGGATGACCTGGATGATGACCCGGTTTTCCTGGCGACATCGAATTTCATGATGCGCCGCACGGAAGAACAGAATCCTGATATCAAGTTCCATGACATTAAGCAGATCGGGATTGACATCGGTTAGGGAGCAGGCGTGGGCAAAATGCGCAGCCGTGAGGTGAGGGAGCGGACGCACACGTGTTTTTGCGACAACTCAGCTACCTGATCGCACTGGACCAGCACCGCCACTTTTCACGCGCGGCACAGGCGTGTGGTGTGTCCCAGCCAGCACTTTCCTCCGCGATCCGGCAGTTGGAAAACGAGCTGGGCATTACCATCATCAACCGCAACCGCCGGTTTTTCGGGCTGACGGAGGAAGGCCAGCGTGTGCTGATCTGGGCGCGCAAGACCCTGGCGGACCTGGACAGCCTGCGGCAGGAGGCCGCCTTTGCGCAGGACGTGGCGGGTGGCTTTGTCTCCATCGGCGTCATGCCGCAGGGGGTGCAGGTTGTGCCGTTGCTGCTGGAGCATTTTCGGGGCGCGGTTCCCGCTTTGCAGGTTGAGGTGACCGTGTACCCCAATGCGGAAATCCTGCTCCAGCTCAGGGAGCAGCGCATCCAGTTGGGGTTGATGTACCTGGACCAGGTGCCCAAGGACGGCCCGTTTGAGGTCCAGCGCCTGTACACCGAACACTATGCGCTGATCGCAGCCCCGTCCATTCCCTTGCCGGTCGGGCGGGAATGTGGGTGGGAACTGGCGGCATCCCTGCCTTTGGGTCTGCTCAACCGCAACATGCACAGCAGGCAACTGGTGGATGCCTGTTTTGCGCAGGCGGGGGTCACGCCGCAGGTCATGCTGGAGACCAATGTGCTGGAACTGCTTTACGCGGAAATCATGGCGGGCAAGGTTGCGGGGATCATGCCCGTGTCCGCCCTGCCCGAACGCATGGGCGCTACGGGGTCGTTGCAGGTGCGCAGGCTGGACCCATCCCCCGCGCCAGAGGTTGGGGTGTTACGCCTCAACCAGCCCAATTCCACCGCGTTGCTCACCCGGTTGTGGCATGTCGCCACCACGCTGGAGCTGGACACTATTTATACCACTTAGTGGATTGCTGTTCATCATAAGCATTGCTTATGACCTGATCAGAACAAACGCTTGGACTTATGGGGCTTGGCTGAACATCGTACGCCTTTCCCGTCTGGCAGAGTACAACGCACCATGAGCAATATGGACCCCGATGCAGGCACGCCCGACGCCCATCGGCTGGGGGGAGGGGTGTCGCCGGTTGCCGCCGCCGCCATTGCCGACGACGCGTGGCATGCGCTGACCACGCAATGGGCGGCCAGGCTGGCATGGCTTGTGGCCCCTTCGTGGGGGGATGTCGCTTTTGCCGTGCGCACGGCCCTGGCTGCGGGGGTGTCCCTTGTCATTGCCATGGGCATGGAACTGGACAGCCCCCAGTGGGCGCCATTGACCGTGTGGGTGGTTGCACAGTCCTCACGCGGGGAGAGCCTGTCCAAGGCGCGCTGGCGTATTGCGGGCACGGTGCTGGGCTGCTGCGTGGCCGTGGGGCTTATTGCCGCCTTTCCCCAAAGTCCTGCCCTGTTTTTTGGCGTGCTGGCCTGCTGGATTGGCCTATGCTGCGGCATGGCCACCTTTTTGGAAGGGTATAAAGCCTATGGGCTGGTCCTGACCGGTTTTACCTCCGCCATTGTGGCCACCGGTGCGATTATGCAGCCTGATCAGGTGTTTGATATCGCCATGTCGCGCGGCACATATATTGTGCTGGGTGTTGTCTGCGAGGCGCTGCTGGCGCTGCTATTCATGCCCGGGTTGCAGGCTGCCGCGCGCGCGCGGCTGAAAACCCGCCTGGATGATGCGCAAAAGCTGGTGCGCAATCGGGTGGCCTGCCTGGTGGAGGGGCACCCGACAACGGAGCTGGACCAAAGCCCGCTCCTGAGTGAGCTGACAACGGCAGGCAGCCGCATTGAGTATGATGCGCTGGAAGCAGGCGGCTATGGCCACATGGCCGACCATGCCCGTGCCGCACTGGCGGGCTTGCTGGTCATGCTGGCACGGGCGGAAGGGTTGGCAACCCTCAAACTGCTCCCGGCCGACAAGGTGCCAGCATCCATCCGCAAGGACGAGCGGAGCATTGACGAGCATGTGGATGCATGCCTGACCCACAGGCGGGGTGACCATTTCCGGTTTCGTACCCGCTCGCGCAGGCATGCGCTTGAAGCCGTGGAAAACGGGGTGCGGGCCTGTGCGGGTATTCTGGTGGGCTGGCTGTTGTGGGAGGTCACGGCATGGCCAGCAGGGCCGACCTTCATGTCGCTTTTAGCTCTTGTGTATGGC
>CALCDN010000011.1 GCA_937900755.1 uncultured Acetobacter sp.
ACGAGATCGCTCAGTGTCTCGTGGGCTCGGAGATGTGTATAAGAGACAGGGCGGGGTGCCACTACCTCTTGTCTCCTACGGAGGGTCGGCCATGCTGAATGTCATGCTTGGGTTCGGGCTCCTGCTTTCAACATGGGTCCACCGCGACACACGGCTGGATGAAAGCACCGGCCGCACAGCCTGACACCCGCAATAAAGCTTGTGTTTCTGGTTTGATGTGCTCTTGACTTGGTGGGGATGCACTTTTAGCTTGCAGGCTAAAGGTAACACTTAGTACTGTTTTTCCAGCTTCATTTTTCCACTCTCGTTTTCTCCACAAGGCGGCATCTGGTTCAAGCTCCCCGACAGGGGATGGACAGGGCGGATTACCCCCTGGGTCCACAAAGCGCGCCAAAGGCCTGACAACGTGCGGAAAACCCCTCAACACACAGGACCACACCAGAGTGACAACACACACTTTTTCTCTTCGTCCGGTCCTGCTCTGCACGGTTGCCCTGCTTGCCCTGGAAGGCTGTAAACGCCAGCAGAGTGCCCCGCATATGCCACCGCAGGCGGTAGGCGTTGTAACCATACAGCCCCAGCCCGTCAGCGTGCACACAAGCCTGCCCGGACGCACGGATGCGTTTGAAATTGCCCAGGTCCGCCCGCAGGTGACCGGCGTTGTGCTCAAACGCCTGTTTATCGAAGGCTCGGACGTGGTGGCAGGCCAGCAACTCTACCAGATCGACCCCGCCCGCTACAAAGCCGTGTATGACACAGCCCGTGGGCAACTGGCGCAGGCCATGGCACTGGACGGCACGGCCAGGGCCAAGGTCCGGCGCTACAAGAAACTGGTGCGTGAACACGCCGTAAGCCAGCAGGACTATGATGACGCCGTAGCCGCGGAAAAGCAGGCCCGTGGCCAGATACAAAGTGCCCAGGGGCAGGTGGAAAGTGCGCAGGTCAACCTTGGCTACACCAAGATGTATGCCCCGATTTCCGGGCGGATTGGCCGCACGCTCATTACGGTTGGCGCGCTTGTAACTGCCGAACAGACCAGCAACACGGCCATCATCACCCGCCTTGACCCCATTTACGTGGACGTGAACCTGCCCGCCATTACCCTGCTGCGCCTCAAACGTGAGCTGGCGGAAGGGCGTATCCAGCGCCAGGCCAATGGCGAGGTGCCCGTTGTCCTGACCCTTGAAGACGGCTCGCCCTACGAATTCAGGGGCCACATGGCGCTGGCCGAAGTCAACGTGGATACGACAACCTCCACCGTTATTGTGCGCGCGATTCTGCCCAACCCGCAAAAACTGCTGCTGCCGGGCATGTACGTCCACGCCCAGCTGGACGAGGGGATTGACCCCAACGCCCTGCTGGTGCCGCAAGAAGCGGTCAGCCGCAACACCCACGGCGACCCGCAGGTCTGGATTGTACAGCCCGACAACACCGTGGCCCTGCGCCAGATCCAGATCGGCATGGCCATTGGCACCAGCTGGCTGGTAACCGATGGCCTGAAGGCTGGCGAGCGCGTGGTGGTCAGCGGCACGCAAAAAGTAACCCCCGGAGCAAAGGTCTCGGTGCTGGACAGCAAGCCCAAGACCGACACAGCACCCGACTCCGCCGCACAGCCTGCGCAAAAAGGGCAGTAAATCCATGTCGCTCTCGCGGTTCTTTATCAACCGACCCATTTTTGCGTGGGTGATCAGCCTGATCATCATGCTGTTTGGGGGCCTGTCCATCCTGCGGCTGCCCATTGCCCAGTACCCCAGCATTGCCCCACCCCAGATCGCCATTACCGTGACCTACCCCGGCGCATCCGCCGATACGGTGAACGACACGGTCGTGCGCCCCATACTCCAGCAGATGTTCGGGCTGGATCATCTGGAATATATTTCGGCCCAGTCCTACGCCTCCGGGCAGATGGAAATCGACCTGACCTTTGAGCAGGGCACAAACCCTGACATCGCGCAGGTGCAGGTGCAGAACAAGCTCCAGCTCGCCCAGCCCAAACTGCCGCAGGAAGTGACCGCCCAGGGGTTGAGCATTACCAAGGCCGTCAAGAACTTCATGCTGGTTCTGGGCTTTATTTCCACCAACAATTCCATGACCGGCTCCGACATTGCCGATTATGTCGCCTCCAACGTGTCCGACCCGCTCAGCCGCGTGACCGGCGTTGGCGACCACACGCTGTTTGGCGCCGAATACGCCATGCGGATCTGGCTGGACCCCAACAAGCTGTTCAACTACGCCCTGACCGTGCGGGACGTGGAAACCGCCATCCAGACCCAGAACATCCAGGTCTCTTCTGGCGAGCTGGGCGGTTTGCCCGCACGCAAGGACATCCGCCTGGACGCCACGATCATTGGCCCCACGCGCCTGACATCGGCTGGAGAGTTTGAAAAAATCCTGCTCAAGGTCCAGCCCGACGGCTCGCAGGTCCGCATCAAGGACGTCGCACGGGTGGAACTGGGGCCGCAGACCTACAACACCTCATCCTACTACAACAACCACCCTGCCTCGGGCATGGCGCTCAAGCTCGCACCGGGTGCGAACCAGATTTCGACCGAGGCCGCCGTCCGCGCCAAGATTGACGAACTGGAAAAGTTCTTCCCACCAGGGCTGAAAACCGTTTACCCGCTGGATACGGAACCCTTCATCACCCTCTCCATCGAGGAAGTGGTCATTACCCTGGTCGAGGCCATCGGGCTGGTCTTTCTGGTCATGCTGGTCTTCCTCCAGAACTTCCGCGCCACCCTTATTCCCACCATTGCCGTGCCGGTGGTGCTGCTGGGCACGTTTGGCCTGCTGAACATCTTCGGTTTTTCCATCAATACGCTCACCATGCTGGCCATGGTGCTGGCCGTGGGCCTGCTGGTCGATGACGCCATTGTGGTGGTGGAAAACGTGGAACGCGTCATGTCGGAGAAAAAACTCTCCCCCATTGAAGCCGCCCGCGTTTCCATGGATGAAATTTCGGGTGCGCTGGTTGGCATTGTGCTTGTGCTGACCGCCGTGTTCTTGCCCATGGCGGCTTTTTCCGGATCCGTGGGCGTTATCTACCGCCAGTTCTCCATTACCATTGTTTCGGCCATGTGGCTGTCGGTGCTGGTCGCCATGGTGCTGACCCCCGCACTGTGCGCCACCATGCTCAAACCCGGCACGCACACCAAAACCACCGGCCCCGCTGGCTGGTTCAACCGCAACTTCGAGCGGCTGACCAATGGCTACCTCAATGGCGTGCGCAAGCTTATTTCCTCCACGGCACTTTCCATTGCCTGCTTTGTGCTTATCAGCGCGCTGGCGGGCTACCTGTTTACCCGCCTGCCCAGCGGCTTTTTGCCAGATGAGGACCAGGGGCTGATCTTTGGCCAGGTTACCCTGCCGCCCAACACTCCCATGGAGCAGACCACAAAGCTGAACCGCGAAATTACGGATTACATTCTCAAGTCCGAAGGTGGGCTTGTGGAATCCGTCTATGCCATCAGCGGGTTTAACTTTGCCGGACAGGGCCAGAACTCCGGCGCTTTCTTCATCCGCCTGGCGGACTGGAAAAAACGCCCCCTTGCATCGCAGACATCGGCCGCCATCGCACGGCGGATCATGATGCATTACTGGTTTGACCCGCGCGCCCAGATTTTCGCCATCAACCCCCCCGCAGTGCTTGAACTGGGGAACGCCACGGGCTTTGACCTTGAACTCGAAGACCGTGCCCATCTTGGCCACCAGCAGTTGCTGGCCGCGCGCAACATGGTGCTCGGCCTTGCCAGCAAGGACCCGCGCCTGATGGCCGTGCGCCCCAACGGCATGGAAGACGCCTCCCAGTACCACCTTGATATCGACCGTGAAAAAGCCAACGCCCTTGGCATTACAATTGATGACATCAACACGACAATCGAAGGGGCTCTGGGGTCCATCTACGTCAACCAGTTCACCCGGAACGACCGCGTCAAACAGGTTTATATCCAAGGTGACCCGGACTCCCGCATGCTGCCGCAGGACCTGGACAAATGGTACATCCGTACCAACACCAATACCCTTGCCCCCCTTAACACCTTTATTCGCGGTAACTGGCTGAGTGGCCCGCAAAAGGTCGAGGATTACAACGGCTTTAACGCCTTTGAAATTCTGGGCCAGCCCGCTGCGGGCTACAGTTCGGGGGATTCCCTTGCCGCCATCAAGGACGTTCTGAAAAAGCTGCCTGACGGCATAGGCTATGAATGGACCGGCCTGTCCTTTGAGGAAATTTCCTCGGGCTCCTCCACCGGCCCGCTCTACGCACTGGCCAGTCTGGTTATCCTGTTATGCCTTGCCGCACTTTACGAAAGCTGGGCCATTCCGTTCGCGGTCATGCTGGTTATTCCGCTGGGTATTCTGGGCTCCATTGCCGCAACCTTGTGGCGGGACATGAACAACGACGTGTATTTCCAGGTCGGGCTGCTGACCACCGTGGGGCTGGCCGTCAAAAACGCCATTCTCATCGTGGAGTTTGCCAAGGCCGCCTTTGAGCGCGGAGAATCCCTGGAAGACGCCGTTATTACCGCAGCCCGTGAACGCCTGCGCCCCATTCTCATGACATCCATAGCCTTTGTCGTGGGGGTATTCCCGCTGGCCATTGCCACGGGGGCGGGCTCCGCATCCCGCGTCGCCATTGGCACCGCCGTGGTGGGGGGCATGGCCACCGCAACGCTTCTGGCCATCTACTTTGTGCCTGTCTTCTTTGTTCTGGTTTTGCGCGTGTTCCACGTCAAACGCCTGAGCGAACGCACACAGGCCGAACCACCTGCCCAGACCGCAACCGGAAACGAATAAGATATGGCTCCTCAGTCCTTTTTCCGTCGCCCCTCACGGCTCCGTTGCATTGTCATCGCTGTTGCGGCCACACAGGCGCTATCCGCTTGCACCATGATCCCCAAATACACGCGGCCCACACCCCCGCTGGCCACAGCGTGGCCCGGATACGCCCAGACGGGGGACAGCCTTTTACCAAAAGTTGCGTCCGACATTGGCTGGCGCGAATTTTTTGTGGACCCGCGCCTGCAAGCCCTGATTGCCATTGCCCTGCGTCAAAACAGGGACCTGCGCACGTCTGCCGCCAACATCGCCACGGCACAGGGCGAGTATGACGTGCAGCACGCGGGCCTGTTCCCCACCATTTCCGCCACGGGCGGGCCTATGTACCAGGCACCATCCGATGCGGCGGGGCTGAGCTTTGCTCCAGGGCTGGATACCGACCAGACTGGCTCTGGCATGGCGCGCAACCCTTTTCGCTACTATTCCGGCGGAATTGGTTTTTCCTCGTACGAGATCGACCTGTTCGGCCGCATCCGCTCCCTGACGCGGGAGGCCGCTGAAAAAGCCCTGTACCAACAGGAAAACATGCGAGGCATGGTTATCAGCGTCGTCTCCCAGGTCGCCATGGCCTATATTACGTGGCTGGGAGACCGGGACACGCAGGCACTGGCCGCAAGCACACTGGCCAGCCAGCAGGGCAGCCTGAAGCTGACACAGGACAAATATACCCACGGTGAGGAAAACCTGCTGACCGTCCGCCAGTTGGAAACGCAGGTGCAGCAGAGTGCAACCATGCTCACCGATGCCCAGCGCAAGGTGGAGCAGGATGAAAACCTGATAACCCTGCTGATTGGCGCACCTGTTCCACAAAACCTGCCTGCCCCCCGCCCCTTGGGCAAACAGTCCGTCCTGGCCGACCTGCCCGCGGGCCTACCCTCGGACCTGCTGACCCGCAGGCCCGACATTGTCGCCGCCGAGCATGACCTTCTGGCCTCGCAGGCGAGCATTGGTGCAGCGCGCGCGGCATTTTTCCCACGCCTGACGCTTACGGCAACGGACGGGGTTTCCAGCTTGCAGTTCCACCGGCTGTTTACAGCGGCCGCCACCACATGGGGCCTCAACCCCAGCCTGCAGATCCCGCTATGGACATGGGGCATGAACAGCGGCAACCTCAAGGTCGCCAAGGCAACCCGCAACACCAAGGTTGCCGCCTATGAAAAAACGGTACAGACCGCCTTCCGCGAGGTGGCCGATGCCCTTGCCGCCCGCAAAGCCTATCTGGACGAGAAAAAACAGATGGACAACCTGGTCTTTGCCTCAGGCGATGCCTACCGGCTTGCAAAACTGCGTTATGAAACCGGGACAGATTCCTACCTGACCACGCTGGACTCGCAGCGCTACTACCTGCAGGCCCAACAGTCCCAGATTACTGTCGCAGTCGCAAAATACCAGAACCTTGTGACCATTTACCGCGCAATGGGGGGTGGGTGGCAGGAGGGAGCCACATCCCTCCCAGCACCCGATAACAAAGCCGCGGGCACTGCCCCCAAAAAAGCCGGGTAAGCAGGAGCATGAAAAAAGGCCGCTCTAGAGCGGCCTTTTTTATCAAACCCGTGCGACTGTCCACTTAGTGTGTTGTGGCAGGCTGCCCGAGCCTGAGCACCCAGAGCTGGGCAATATCATAAGCTCCATTATCCCCGGCCACACTCTTCAGGGTCTGTATGGCCTCGGCCCTGTTGCCTGCCTGCATCTGGGCCAGACCAAGGTGTAGCCGGGCAATGTTGGGGTCCGTTACCCCTTTGGCCATGGCCTGCTGCATCAGGCCCAGCCCCTTGGCCACCTGCCCGAAGGTCACATAATTATAACCCACGTTCAGCAGTTCATTCCCCGATGCCTGGGCAAGGGCTGCTTTTTCATCCTCGGCAATGGAGGCCTTTTTGGCGGCAACGGTTTTTTCAACCATGCCCTTCAACCGCGCCTGCCGGGCAGCTTCCGTTCCCTGGCCAAGCACGCCCTGCTGGTAGCCCTGGTTCATCAGGTCCAGCGCAAGTTGGGGCATATGCCCCTGCATGGCAATTTCCGTCATGTCCATAAAATCACGCGCGGTGGAAACATCGCCCACAGCCAGACGGATACGATAGACATCAAGCTGCAAGGAGGCCGGAATTTTTGTGTTCACCACCAGTTCGTGCAGCAAAAGCGCCCAGTATTCCTTTTTGGGGTAATAGGTCGCCAGCAACACATAGGCATGTGTGGCGGTTGTGGAGTCCTTCAGGGCCGTGGCGCTGGCGGCAAGCATCTGCAACTGGGATTCAACGGGTTTTTGCCCCGCCTTGACCGTACGGGCGATGATCGGGTTTAAAACACGCACCGTCCCGGCATAATCCTTTTGCAAATAGTATGCCTGCGCCAGCAATGTTTCCATTTGCGCGCTGGGTCCGACTTCCTTGAGGTACCGCTGGATGGCCACAGCCGCCTTGGCATAATCCTTGGCGTTATACGCCATTGTTCCTTCGGACATCAGCATCTGGTTTTTCAGGTTGCGTGGCGTGCGCGAAGAGGCGATCAGTGTTTCATACGCAGCGGTAGCCTGTGCAACATCCCCTGCCTGCGAGGCCACTGCGGCACGCATCTGGGCAATGGTGTAGTCCTCATATGCGCTTTTGTCGGCTACGGCATCGGCCTCGTTCACAGCCGCCATGGCCTTGGCGTAATTATGTTCCGCCAGGGCGCTCTGGGCCTGTTGCAGCGCGGCTCCTACGGGCTGCCCCAACGTGTCCGCCGCATGCGCCGCCGGAACGGCAAGAGAGAAAACGGTCGCGGAACACACAAGGCCCCGCATAAAACGCATGGTCATGGTTTGATCATTCCCTTACTGGTCGACGAACTGTTCCTGCCCGACGATACCCATCTGTGTCACGCCC
>CALCDN010000012.1 GCA_937900755.1 uncultured Acetobacter sp.
CCCCCCTGCAACCGCACAATGGTGCCCAGCAAAAAGCGCATCCCCGCCCCCACTTCTTTATGTTGCAGACAAACAGCGCATTTTATGCTACAGGTCCCGACCATGAACACGTTTAGAACACCTCCAAAAGGCGGCGTGACAGATGCAATGGCACGCACCGCTGCCGCCACAACTGCGGCCCAGGCAAAAACCAAGGTGAAAGACGAAGATCCTTTTCAGGAAGGGGATGCTATTGTCTATGCCGCTCACGGCGTCGGGCGTGTAGACCGGATCGGGATTGACGAAATTGCCGGGACAAAACTGGAAGTGATCCAGATTTCCTTCCCCGGCAACCAGATGACCTTGCGCATCCCCCTGTCCAAGGCTCGCAAGTCCGGCCTGCGCAAGATTGTCTCGCGCGAGATTGTGGACAAGGCCATGTCCATCATCAAGGGCAAGCCCCATGTGAGCAAAGGCATGTGGGCACGCCGCGCCGTGGCCTACCAGGAAAAAATCAACTCAGGCGACCTGGTGCAAATTGCCGAAGTCCTGCGTGACCTGCGCCGTAACGTGGACAGCCTGGACGGCAGCTTTAGCGAACGCAAACTGTTTGAAGCCGCACAGGAGCGTTTTGTGGCTGAAGTTGCCGTGCTGGAAAAGAAGGAACCCAACGCGGTTCTGGAAGAGTTGACAGCGGTCATGAAGGCTGCCTGAGGGTCTTTGGCCAAGACGTTTTTCTTCTGGTCCAGGTTTACCCAACCCGGCATGGCCCACAGCCCTGCCGGGTTTTTTATACGCCGCCATGCAGGGCCTGTTTTTGCCACCCCCCGTAAACCATACGGACGATAACCATGCTGCCCTCCCCCTCCGCCACGAACGGATCAGACCTGGCGATCCTGCGCCACGCCATGCAGGCCATTCAGGCAGGCCAGTTCCACCAGCCACGCACACTCCTTGCCCCCCTTGTGGCACGGCGGAATGAGCAGGCCCTCATTTTGCATGCATTCTGCCTGTGCGGTGCGGGAGAGGTGCAGGAAGCTGCCCATATTCTGGCCACCACAGGCCTGCACAACCCGGACAGCCAACACCCATTGCAGGACCTGAGCGAACTCATGGCCGCCCAGGACCTGCGCGCGGCCGCCATTGCGGTCTGCCGCGCGGCAGCGCAACTGGCCCCGGCGGACAACCGGATCAACCTGGTTCTGGGCGACCTGCTGGTACAGACCGGGCAGTTTGACGCAGCCATAGCCACCCTGACCAAAGCCACCACCGCGCAGCCGGGGAACATGCTTGCCCACAACCTGCTCTCCATGGCCCATACCGAGCAGGGAACGCTGGATGCCGCCCTGGAGCACCTTACGGCCTGCCTGCCCCATGAGCCGGACCATGTGGGCACTTTGGCCAATATTGGCTCCGTCCTGGCGGCACGGGGGCAAATGGAGCAGTCCTTTGCATATTACACACAAGCTCTGGCCCAACGCCCGCAGGATGCGCGGATCCGGGTCAACCACTCGGTAGCCCTGCTCAAGGCCGGTCAGTACGCACGGGGCTGGAGCGAGCATGAATGGCGCTTCCGCCTGCCCGGCCATACCAGCCTGCCCATGGAGCGCCTTCTGCCAACCCTGGGCCCTGACACCAACCTGCACGGCCAGCGCGTGCTGATTACCCATGAGGAAGGGCTGGGTGATACGCTCATGTTCCTGCGCTACGTCGCCCCCCTTGCCGAGCGCGGCGCCATAACCCACCTGTGGGTGCCCGAGGCGCTGGCGGCACTATGCCGCAATGTGCCTGGCGTACAGAGCGTGCAGGTTGGTGGCGCAATGCCTGCGTACGACTGGCACTGCCCCTTTATAAGCCTGCCACGGGTTTTTGCCTCCATGCCCCAGCCGTGGGGCGCGCCCGTGCCGTATATCCGCCCCAACAGCCACAAGGTCGCAGCTCTTGCCCCCCTTGTTCCCCATAATGGCAAACTGAATGTGGGGCTGGTCTGGGGGGGCGCTCCACGCCCGACCTCCCACTTTGCCCATATGATCGACCGCAGGCGCTCCATGAGCCTGCATACACTGGCACCCCTGGGGGCCATACGGGGGATCAACCTCATCAGCCTGCAAAAAGGCCCCTATGCCGAGCAGATGCAGGACCCACCAGAAGGCATGGCCCTATATGACCCCACGGACAGCCTGCACACACTCGATGATACGGCGGCCCTGATTATGGCGCTGGATGTGGTTGTCACGGTGGATACATCGGTTGTCCATCTGGCTGGCGCTCTGGGCAAACCCGTACTGCTGATGGACCGTTACGACAATTGCTGGCGCTGGCTGCATGGCCGCGAAGACACGCCGTGGTACCCAACCCTGCGCATTATCCGCCAGACCACCCCACGCCAATGGCACGATGTTGTGGCGCGGGTGGCGCAGGCCCTGACCACCATGGCCTCACGGGCTCCCTGAGCCCAAGGCCGCGGTGATCAGCCGGAAACTCCGACCCGTGCCTGTACCGGGGTTGAAATCATGCGGGCGTCACTCCCGTTGCCAATCACCTCGAACACCCCAAGCGCACGGCGCACGCGCCCGTCGGGCAGCAGCGTAAAGGTGCCATCCACCCCGGCAAAGCCGCCCGGGCGGGTCAGGGTGGCGGCTGGGTAGCCGGGTGCGCCGCTGCGGGCCACGGTCAGGGCCGCCATGGCCGCATCGTAGGACATGTCCGCCAGGGGTTTGGGCATGTGGTGGTTGCGCGCCATGAAGCGGGTGACAAACGCCTGGCGGGAGGTCGGGTCGGGTGCGGCATACCATGCCCCCTTGATCGCCCCCAGCTTGGAGGCAAAAGATGCCCACAACCCCGGCCCCATAATCCGCACATCAGGCATGTTGACCTGTGTGACAACCAGCGCGTCCAGCACGTTTTTCAGCCCCAGCCCAATATCGGCCAGCACCAGCGCGTCAAAGGGCGGGCTGCCAAGGGTGATCTGCGGTGCGGCAGGAGTTGCGGGGGCGGTTGCGCCACCGGGCTGCTGCACGAGCTGAGTGGTCTGCGGAAGCTGGCTGGGGTCCTGCCCAAGGGCCGCGGCAAGGCTGGAGGGCAACTGCGCCTCTTTTGGCAACTCGGTAAGTGCTGGCACCTGGCTCGGATCGCCACTGGTTGTGGTAGCACCAGGCACGGGGGTCGCGGGCATGGCCTGCTTTACGGCCGCGACACGCCCATCATAATTGGAAAGCTGGCGCAATGTCAGGTTAATGCTGTCTGCCGTACCGTTATGGTAGGCGACGTTGGGAGCCGCCAGCCCCTGGTCACGGCA
>CALCDN010000013.1 GCA_937900755.1 uncultured Acetobacter sp.
AGGCGCACCCACCCAGAAGGGCCTGCCATGCCCCCCACCGTAGCGACACCAAAAAAGGCGCCCCGGACTGGCCGGGGCACCTTTTTCAAACCGGATGCCCACCTGGCTGTTCAGCCGGTGTTTACAGGCGTTCCTCACCCTGTGGAGCGGTAGGCTGGCCCTGCGGCGGCTGCGTGGGCGACCCGCCCGGAGTGGCCGTTGTGCTGCCCGGTGCCGTGGAATGTTCAACATCATAGGCCGTGGCTTTCTGCTCGTACGTGCCTTTGGCGCCGGGGTGTTCCTGATCGTACAGCCTGGCCTTGTTCTTGGCTTCCTTGCGGTATTCATGCCTGCGGTACATGCCCGTCACGCACCCGGCCGTGGCCCCCAGCACGGCATGGTTGGCCAGATGCCCGCCAACCGCGCCCGCGGCTCCATATTTGAGACATCCCCCCGGCTCGGCCTGTACAACAGTCGCTCCAACCGTTGCGGCCACAACGCCCGCCAGCCCCAGAGTTATCACGCGGTGCAGTGTCATACGCTTTCTCTTTTCCATGTCCAAACCGGCCCGAACCTTACGGGCAGGCTTCCTTCATACCCCTATCTGGTGGCAGGATTATGGTTTTTAAAGCACCACACCATGCCAGACATGCCTGCCGCCATGCCCTCCATAGCCGTTTCCGCCCGCCGTATTCTCGTGCTTGGTATTCTGGCCGGGCAGGTTGATGCGCTCAGCTTTGCCCATCTGGGCGGGCTGTTCGCCTCCGCCATGACCGGCAACACCACGCATCTTTCCGCAGCACTGGCCCACGGCAATGCTGGCCACGCTCTGCTGCTGGCCTGTGTTCTGGCCATTTTTTTTGGCGCGGCCTTTGTTGCCAGCCTGGCCCGCCTGCGGTGGGGAGCCACCCATGGCTTTGGCCTTATGGCGCTTTTGCTGCTTGTGGTGCAGGCCGCGCAGTTTGGGAGCCATGCGCGCATGGTGGAACTTGTGCTGCTGCCCGCCCTTATGGCTGTCCAGGGCGAGGGCATGGCCCGTTTTTCGGGCAACGCGATCCAGACCGTGGTCATCACCAGCAACATGCTCAAATGCGCATCGGCCCTGGCCGCCGCCGTGGCCATGCGTTGCGGGGCCAGCAGGGTCAGCCCGCCACCGGCTGGCAGCATTGTGCTGCCCGCCCTTTCGTGGGGTGGGTTTGCCTGTGGGGCCATGCTGGGCGCGCTGGCACTGCTCTGGCGCGCCCCCATGCCTTTTTTGTGGCCCCTTCCCTGGCTGGCCATCCTGTATGTTGACATAACCCCCGCAAAAGCCAGAGACTGAAGGGCATGCCTGCCCGACTTACTCCCCGTTTTTTTGCCCTGCTCCTGCGCGTTCCGTCCTACCTGGCCCTTGGCGCCCTGCTCCTGCCCGGCGGATGTGGCTATTATTCCTCCCGCATGGCCCACAAAGGCCAACTGGCCGTGCTGGGCATGACCAGCGAGGACCTGATGGCCTGCGCGGGCGTGCCCGACAAAATGCAGACCATCAACGCACATGTGCGGGTCTACCAGTACACACGGAGCACCAACATTCCCGCCACCAACGATTCGACGTTGGTGCCGCTGCAAACTCTGGTCAACCTGACCCAGACCACCCTTGGCGGGGCGGGCAATACCTGTATTGCCTCCATCCGACTGGTGGATGGCAAGGTGACAGACATGCATTACAGTGGTGACAATGACCAGAT
>CALCDN010000014.1 GCA_937900755.1 uncultured Acetobacter sp.
GTGCATGCGCTGGCCTGCGCGCACGACCCCCACGCCACAGCCGTGCTGTACGCTGCGGGCACACATCTGGCCGCACTGGCGCGCACGGCCTGCAAGGGCCTTGCCACGGAGCACACACCACCAGGGCACATGCCACCGGACCTGCCGTGGAGCCATGGCGGCAGTGTTCTGGGCAGCCCGCTCATGCGCGCCCATGTTGGGGCGCTTCTGGGCAGGCCCGCAACACCTCCGGCCCTGCCACCTCTGGGCGGGGCGGCCTTGCGCGCGGCCCAACTGGCGGGCTGGCAGGTGGACGGGCCTTGGGCCCGCACGCTGGGCCATGCGCTCGCACCACAAAACCCGCAAAACCAGAATATCGTGTCATGACCTACGCATCCGTAAAAACCATTTCGGCCCGGACCCTGCTCCTGTGCGGCCTTGCCCTGGCATCCGCCGCACCCTGCGTGGCGCAGGCGCAGGCCGTGGCGGACACCCACCCGGGCGAGCAGTCCCCCGCCTTTGCGCGCAACAGGGTGCAGGCGCCAATGGTCATGCCCGCACCGGCTGTTTTGCAGGCCACGGGTGCGGCCTTTGCCCTGCCCCAGAGCCTGACCCTGCGTTGGGCCAGCCCGCCAACCCCGCTTTTGCTGCGCGCAGTGGAGCGGCTGCGCGCGCGGCTTTGCCTTCTTGGCGGTCGCACGGTGGACTTGACAGACACCCCCGCCCCACAGGGCGGACTTGTGCTGGACATCCGCACGCAAAAAGACGCCGCCTTCCCCGGTCCCGCCATGCGCGAGGGCTACACGCTGGATGTGGCCCCCACCGGCATAACCCTGAACGCGCAGGGCCCCGCGGGCGTGCTGCACGGCCTGACCAGCCTGAGCCAGCTTGTGCGGCAAGAACTCGAAGGCCCCGTGCTGGCCCAGGCCCATATTGAGGATACGCCACGTTTTGCATGGCGCGGGCTCATGCTGGACACCAGCAGGCACTTCATGCCCCTACCCGACCTGCTGCGCCAGTTGGACGCCATGGAAATGGTCAAGCTCAACGTGCTGCACCTGCACCTGTCCGATGGGGCGGCCTTCCGGGTGGAGAGCAGGGCCTTCGCGCGCCTGCACACCATTGGCGGCCACGGCCAGTATTACACGCAAGAACAGGTCCACCAGCTTGTGCGCGAGGCGGCGGACCGGGGCATACGCGTGGTGCCCGAGTTTGACACGCCGGGCCACAGCTACGCCATGCTGCTGGCCTACCCGCGCTACGCCGCCAACCTTCCGATCAACACGACCGACCGGGCCGAAATCAACCGCGCGGCCCTTGACCCCACAAACCCCGCCACGCTGGGCTTTGTAAACGCCGTGTACGCCGAAATGGCAGGCCTGTTCCCCGACCCGGTCTTCCATATCGGGGGGGATGAGGTGGTGGCAAGGCAATGGGCGCAATCCCCCCATATCGCGGCATACATGAAGCAGCACCACGTGGCCTCGGTCGCGGCCTTGCAGGCGGACTATACCCGCCAGGTGGCCCACGCCCTGCGCCTGCGGGGCAAAACCGTCATGGGCTGGGACGAGGTGCTTGAGGCCAGCATCCCGCCCGACACCATCATAGAAAGCTGGCGTGGCCCCGCCCATACCGCGCAGGCCACGGCGGCGGGCCACAGCACGGTTATTTCCGGCCCGTATTATCTGGACCGCCTGCTACCCGCGAGTGCGTACTACACCACAGACC
>CALCDN010000015.1 GCA_937900755.1 uncultured Acetobacter sp.
CATAGCTCAGTTGGTAGAGCAGCTGACTCTTAATCAGCGGGTCCAAGGTTCGAGTCCTTGTGCACCCACCAAACTTTCCCCAAGTTTCTGGTGGTTTTCAGGCTCCAGGCAGGCAGTATGTCCTGCCTTCCTGTTCTGTTTAAAATGAAAAATTTCCGGTTTGGGCGTGGCAGCCATTTTTCCGCGTGATTGTGCCGTGTCCATGGTGTTCTGACCGGACTGGTGGCAGACGCATAAAAACGGTTGCCCTTGTTTGCGCATGATGTGGATGTAGGATGGAGCACCAGCAAGAGGCAGCCCCGCGTGGTCTGTATCTTCTGGTCAACACAGCTCATGAGGTGTGACCATGCGTTTTTCCCTCCTTCTGTTGTCTGCCCTTGGTCTGGCAACGCCTGTGCTGGCGGCGGATCTGCCTGTAACCGCACAGTTTGCCGCCCAGCCGGGCTTCGCGCCCGCATACCACGCCATGAGCACACTGCCCCCCTGGATTTCCGAGTTGAAGGCGACCTCGGTTCCTGTGGAAAAGACCAGTATTGGTGGCAAGCCTTATTTACTGGGGCATTTGTGCAAACCGCATGATTGTGCGGCGTATCAGTTGGAAGTGCTGTTTACTCCCGATGGGCACAAGGCCTGGGGATTCTTGTCTGTTGTGACCGATGGTGCGTTGTACCAGATGCCCTTGGGTGAGCCGCCCAGCACTGTGCTTGCAGTCCTTCAGGCAGCCTACAGGACCAACAACCCTGACCGGCCGGGATGCAATGGGTCGGGCACTGGCAAAAGCAGCCCGACGACCCCATAAAGTCCGGCATGACAGGTTTTCAGGACGACCTTTTCCCACGCCGGAATGTTGCGCCGCGAGCAGAGGTTCCCGCTGCGTTGTGGGAAAAACTGGCGCGCTCCGCGTTCAGGCGGCGGTTCCACCTGAACGCGCAGGATAGGGCGTATTTGCAGGAAAAAGGGCTGTCGCTTGTTTTGGAGCATGGGCAGGATTTTATTGCCCGCCGTCTCGCACCCGCCAGTCCCCTCAAGGATGGGCGGCAGACACCGTGGAAAGGGCACCCGGTTTTTGTAGCCCAGCACGCCACGGGCACGTGTTGCCGCTCCTGCCTGGCCAAGTGGCACGCGCTGCCATCTGGCCGGTGCCTGAGCGAGGCCGAGCAGGACTATATTCTCAGCGTGCTGGCGCAGTGGCTGGCCCGCGAACTTGCCCGCTCTCAGGCCCCCGGTACGGAGGCCTGACGGTCCATCAACAAGGACGTAACGACTTTTTTGAACGGGGAGAACCTGTCTGCCATGCGCAGGCATCCTTCCCGTATCTGGCGGAAAGGCGGGCCGTCATGGGTGTAAAGCGAGGCAATGCCGTTGGTGCCCGCAAATAAAAGGGCCGTCGCCTTGCGGTGCTGGCGTTCAAACGCGCGCAGGGCGGCGGGGGAGCCTGCGTCACCATTGCTGGCGACCGCGGCCAGGACCTGCCGGGCCAGCGTTTCCTGCCCCTTGAGGCCCAGGTTAAAGCCATGGGCGGTAATCGGGTGCATGCCAACGGCCGCATCCCCCACAAGGGCCAGCCTGCGGGCGGTAAACCTGTGCGCGTAAACCCCCTTGAGCGGGTACACGTGGCGGGTGCTGACAAGGCGCATGGCCCCCAGCCGGTTGCCGACGCGGCGCATGATCTGCGCATTGAAAGCCTCGCGCGGCATATGGGCCAGTGCCTCGATCTCCTGCGGGGGCAGGGTCAGCACAAGGGAGGACGCCATGCCGTTTACGGGGAGCAGGGCGATTGTCTGCCCCTCGTCAAACCATTGCAGCGCCACATTGTGGTGGGGGGATTCGTGCGCCATGCGGCAGACCATCATGGATTTGCCAAAGTCATGCACAATGGCGCCAATGCCTGCGCGCTGCCGGGTGGGAGAAAAACGGCCGTCCGCCCCGACCACCAGCTTTGCGTTGACCTGTCCGCCATTATGGTGGACGGCGGCATAGTCCTGCCCCTGCCGGATGGTCTGCACACTTGTGCTGGGCTGCAAGGTGATATTGGGCATGGCTTGGGCGGCGGCAAACAGGCCGCGGCGGATCTGGTTGTTGGAGACCAGCCAGCCCAGCGCATCCACGCCTTCGCCCCGTGTGTCAAACGTCAACGGGTGACGAAAACTGCCGGTTTCAATCCGGGCTTCCTTGAGCGGGCAGATAACCGCCTGCGGAATATGGGCCCATGCTCCGGTCTGCTCAAGCAGGCGGACGGAATGGTGGGTCAGGGCAATTTCGCGCCCGTCAAAGTCGGGTTCGGACCAGGTGTTGTGCGGCGCGCGCTCCACAACAGTTACCGAAAGGCCGCCCTGCGCCAGAAGGAGGGCGGTTGCCAGCCCGACCGGCCCCCCACCAATAACGGCAACGTCTGTATGCTCAATGTTGGCCATGGGGTTAGTCCTTGTCTGCGCCAAAGGTCACGGGCTGGCCGTGCCAGCGGGCGGTAAACAGGGCCGGGTCTGCCCGTTTGGGGGTTGGCTGCGTACCATCGGGCGTGCCCACGAACAGAAAACCCGCAAGCCTCGCAAGCCCGAGATCGGCTGCCAGAATGGCATCGTCCACCAGGGCGCCAGACACCCATACCCCCCCAAAACCCATGGCGTGCAGGGCGTTGAGAATGTTCATGGCCCCCGCTGCCACGCACATTTCCTGCTCCCAGAGCGGAATTTTGTGCTCGGGGCGCAGGTGCATGCCCAGGGCGATAATCATGGGCATGGTGGCAAAGCGGGCGCGCCGTTTTTCAATTTTGGCGGCGGGGGCATCAGCCTCCACGCGCGCCATGGAGGCAACAATGCGCGCAGCCAGTGCCGGGCGGTCCTCCCCCTCAACCACAACATAGCGCCACGGCTGGGTGCGCCCATGGTCTGGCGCGCGCATGGCCGTACCCAGAATTTCCATCAACTGGTCGGGCGAGGGTGCGGGGTCTTGCAGCCGGTCGGTCGATGCGCGGGAGAGAAGCATGTCCATAGGCGTCATGGTCAGGGCCTTTGTTGCTGAAGAGGACGGAGTGCTACGTTACTGTGGAAACACCGGAAGCGGCCCACCTCCCAGAAGGTGCAGATGAAAATGGGGGACTTCCTGCCCAGAATTGGTGCCCGCATTGGTAATCAGCCGGTAGCCGTTTTCTTCCAGCCCCAGCGTGTGGGCAATCTGGCCCGCGGAGCGCATGACCTCGGCAATTTCCTCCGCCGGTGCGGTTTTGCTGAAATCCATGAAAGAGACATACGGCTTTTTGGGAATAATCAGGACATGCACCGGGGCTTTGGGTGCGATGTCCTCAAACGCCAGCACCCATTCGTTTTCAAAAACAGGTTTGCACGGAATTTCGCCACGCAGGATTTTTGCAAAAATATTCTGCTGGTCGTAAGGGCCCTTGCCGGTCACAGCCATGGTGGTTCAGTCCTGTGTTGTTGCGTCTGGTGTGGTTACGTTTGCCGTCGGCTGGGGTGGTTTGGGGCGGGAGGCTTTTTCGGCAATGCCGCTTGTACCTTCGCGCCGGGCCAGTTCGGCCCAGACTTCGTCTGGTGTAATGCCCGCGTTCACCCACATGACAATCAGGTGGTAGAGCACATCTGCACTTTCCCCCACCAGCAGGTTGGTGCGGCCCGCCACGGCCTCGATCAGACATTCCACGGCTTCTTCACCAAACTTCTGCGCGATCTTGTATGTCCCGCGCGAGAGCAGGCGGGCCGAATGGCTGACCGAAGGGTCGGCATTTTTGCGGCTCTGCACAACATCATACAGCCGGTTCAGCACGGAACTGGTGGCTTCCTCGGACAGGGCGGGGCGTTCGGGGGTGGTTTCCGCCGCCTTGGTCTTTTTGGTCTTGATGGTTTTGGTCTCGGCTTTGATGGTGGCTTTTGACGGAGCTTTTTTGATCATGACGTCTGACAGACCTGAAAAGGAGCGGGGGAAGGGCGAACCGGCAGTCCGGCGTCACTCAAGGCCTGTTTGACCTGAGCCACGGTAAACTGCCCAAAATGGAAAACACTGGCGGCCAGCAACCCGGTGGCGCCGGCCTGGGCGCCTTCCACAAAATGTTCGAGCGTGCCAACACCGCCGGAGGCGACGATGGGTAGCCGCACGGCCTGCGTTGCGGCCCGGAGCAGGTCCAGGTCAAATCCGCTGCCCGTGCCGTCGCGATCCATGGAGGTCAGCAGGATTTCTCCCGCACCGCGTTCGGCGGCCTGCTTGCACCAGTCTATGGCGTCCATGCCCGTGGGCGTGCGCCCGCCATGGGTAAACACCTCCCATTTGCCCGGCGCACTCTGGCGTGCGTCCACCGCCACCACAACGCACTGGCTGCCAAACTTGCGTGCGGCCTCGCTGATCAGTTCAGGGCGGGAGACAGCCGCCGAGTTCATGGCGCATTTGTCCGCCCCCGCCAGCAGCAGGCGGCGCATGTCGTCCGTTGTACGCACGCCCCCGCCCACGGTCAGGGGCAGAAAGATTTTTTCCGCCGTTCTGCCAACCACGTCCAGAATGGTGTCGCGGTTTTCGTGGCTGGCGGTAATGTCGAGGAAGGTCAGCTCATCCGCCCCGGCAGCGTCATACACGGCGGCCTGTTCAACCGGGTCGCCCGCATCACGCAAGGAGACAAAGTTGACCCCCTTGACCACCCGGCCATTTTTAACGTCCAGGCAGGGAATAACGCGTAGCTTCAGCATCCGCTCAGCACTCGCAGGGCTGTTGTGGGGTCTATGCGGCCATCATACAGTGCGCGGCCAACAATAACACCTTCTATGCCCGGTGTGGTGTTGGCCGCCGTACGCAGGGCGGCAAGGTGGTCAAGGCAGCCCACCCCCCCACTGGCAATGACGGGAACGGACACGGTGTTGGCCAGGGCTACGGTCTGCTCGATATCCAGCCCCTCCAGCATGCCGTCCCGGCTGATCTCGGTAAAGATGATCGCGCCAACGCCTGCGTCCTGCATGCGCAGGGCCAGATCAGTTGCCTGCATGTCGGAGACTTCGGCCCAGCCCTCGGTCGCCACAAGGCCCGAGCGCGCATCAATCCCCGCTACAATGCGACCGGGGAAGGCCTTGCAGGCCTCGCGCACAAGGGCCGGGTTCTTGACCGCGACCGAGCCCAGGATAACGCGGGTAATCCCTGCCTCCAGCCATGCCGCAATAGCGGCCATGTCCCGCAGGCCACCGCCAAGCTGGACCGGCACGCGGGCCGCCGCCACAATGGAGCGCACGGCGTCCGTATTGGCAGAGGCCCCGGCAAAGGCGCCGTTCAGGTCCACCACATGCAGCCATTCAAAGCCTGCGTTCTGCCATGCCGTGGCCTGTGCGCCGGGGTTGTCGGAGTAGACGGTGGCATCGTCCATTTCCCCACGGCGCAGGCGCACGCACGCACCGTTCTTCAGGTCGATGGCCGGGTAAAGGGTCAGCGGGCGGGTGGAGGCGTGTGTGTTCATGGTGTGGAACTGGCTTCTTGCTTGTTGCTGGTCTTGGCGGGCTGCAAAGGCAGGGTATCATCCAGGCATTTGGTCAGGAACAGCCCCGATACAAGCTCGTCCCCCACCCGTGCGTAAAACGGGTGTTTGCCCCAGATGTGGAATCCGGTCTTTTTGAAAAGCGCGATGGCTGCGGTCTGTGTTTGCAGGACATCCACGTTCAGCACCCGAAAGCCCATGTTGCGCGCGGCGTTTTCCACTTCCTGCAACAAGGCGGCACCCAAGCCCTGCTCGCGCGCATAGGGGGCGACAAACAGGTGGGCAAGGGTTACGCACATGGCCTGTAACTCATTATTGCGCGGGGCGCGGATAAGCTGCGCGCCCCCCACAATAACCCCATCCAGCCGGATGGCGAACAGCATGCGCTCGGGCACCAGCAGCAGGCCGCGAAAATAGCGTTCGAGCACCTGCCGCCCCTGTGGCTGCAACCAGCCAAACCCGCCACCGTCCAGAATGGCGGCATCCACGGACTCGCACAGGGCCTGAAGGTCGTCCTCCTCCAAGGAGAGAACGCGTTGAACGCGGGTCACGCGCGGGGGGCGGGACATCACAGTGTGGCTTCCGGTTGCCATGCAAGGAAGTTTGCAAGGATTTTAAGGCCCACGGTCTGGCTTTTTTCCACATGGAACTGCGTGCCCGCCACGTTGGCGCGGCAGACCATGGCGGGCACGCTGCCGCCGTAGTCCGCGCTGGCCAGCATTACGTCATCGGTTGTGTTGCGCAGGGCGTAGGAGTGTACAAAGTAGCCGTGCGCGGCGGGGCCAAGCCCCTGCGTGAGCGGGTGGGGCCGGTGGAGTTCCAGCTCGTTCCAGCCCATCTGGGGCAGGCGCAGGCCTGGGGCCTCCATGGGGGCGATTTCTCCCCCGATCCAGCCAAAGCCTTCCGTAACCCCGTGTTCCAGCCCGCGTTCGGCCATAAGCTGCATGCCCACACAAATACCCAGGAAGGGCGTCCCTTTGGCTACGGCCTGCAAAATGGCGGCCTTGAGCCCGGCAATGGCCTCCAGCCCACGCGCGCAGTCCGCAAAAGCGCCCTGGCCGGGCAGAATAATGCGGTCCGCGCAGCGGACGGCCGCGGGTTCGTTGGTAATGATAACGCTGGCGTTGATGCCCGAAAGCTCGGCGGCGCGCAGGGCGGCCCGGGCGGCGGAGGCCAGGTTGCCCCCTTCATAGTCAACAACAGCAATGGAGAGAGGCTGGGCCATGAAACCCTCTTGGTTCTGATCCTGCGGAAAACCTTGTTTTTCACCCAGATGCGGGCGAAAAAAAGGCTGGTTGTCTGTCTGGCCTACCCCATGCCCGTGTTCGAACATGGCTGGAGCACATCTGCTGCCAGTTGGTTTACAGCACACCCTTGGTCGACGGAATGGCCTCCAGCGCACGCGGGTCCGGCTCTACCGCCATGCGCAGGGCGCGGGCAAGGGCCTTGAACGCGGCCTCGGCAATATGATGGCAGTTTTTGCCTGCCCGCTGGTTCAGGTGCAGGGTCAGCATGGCGGACATGGCGAAGGCCCGAAAAAATTCTTCCACCAGTTCCGTGTCCAGCCCGCCAATGCGGTCGCGGTCAAAGGTGGCCTCAAACGCCAGGAACGGGCGGCCAGAAAGGTCGACCACGGCCTCGCACAGGGCTTCGTCCAGCGGCACAAGGGCCGAGCCAAACCGGCGCACGCCGCGCTTGTCGCCCAGTGCGGCCCGCATGGCCTGCCCCAGCGCAATGCCGGTATCCTCCACCGTGTGGTGGCCATCAATATGCAGGTCACCCTTGACCGTTATATCCAGATCGAACAGGCCATGCTTGGCCAGTGCGGTCAGCATATGGTCAAAAAAGCCGATACCGGTCTCAACCCGAGCCTTGCCAGTCCCGTCCAGAGTCAGGGCAATGGCAATATCGGTTTCGCTGGTAACGCGGTGAACTGTGGCGTGGCGCGATGTTGTCATGGTCACAGCTTATAGCCCAAGACCGGGCACAATGCCATTCCACCGGCAAGGCCGGGTTTCAGGCTTCGGGCACATGGTCGTCCAGTTCCTTCAGCCAGATTGTCGCATTGCCATCGGAGGGGGCGCGCCAGTCCCCACGGGGGGAGAGGCTCCCTCCCGCCATGACCTTGGGGCCATTGGGCATGGCCGAACGCTTGAACTGGCTGGTGGTAAAGAAGCGGTACAGAAAAACTTTCAGCCATTTGCGAATGACCGGTAACCCATAGCTTTTGTGGTCATGTGGCATAAAGCCCGGCGGCCACGCCCCGTGCTCCGCACTCCCCCATGCCTGCTCGGCCATAAAGGCAACGCGGGCAGGGCCAAAGCCGTGGCGCAGTACATAGTAGAGTGTAAAGTCATGCAGGGCATATGGCCCGATCGTGTCTTCCGTGCTCTGGCTGGCCCCATCGGCCGCGGGGATCAACTCGGGCGAAATTTCGGTCGCCAGCACGGTGCGCAGCACGGTGCAGACATTACCGGGAAAATGGCCAGAGGCAATGCACCACCGGATAAGGTGCTGGATCAGGGTTTTGGGCAGGCCCGCATTGACATTGTAATGCGCCATCTGGTCGCCCACGCCGTAGGTGCACCACCCCAGCGCAAGCTCGGACAGATCCCCCGTGCCAATGACAATGCCGTTGTGCTGGTTGGCCAGCCGGAACAGAAAATCCGTGCGGAGCCCTGCCTGCACATTTTCAAACGTAATGTCATGCACGGCCTCGCCCCTGCCAAAGGGGTGGTCCATGGTCTGGAGCATAAGGGTGGCGGCGGGGCGGATGTCCAGCGTTGCGCGTGTAATGCCCAGGTGCTCCATCAGGGCGTTCGCGCTGGCCAGAGTCTGCTCCGTGGTGCCAAAGCCGGGCATGGTGTAGCCCCGTATGGCGGTGCGGGGCCAGCCCAGTTCGTCCGCCGTGCGCACGGCCACCAATAACGCATGGGTGGAGTCCAGCCCACCGGAAACGCCAATGACCATGCCCGCCGCCTTGCAGCTTTTCAGCCGCTGCCTCAGGGCTGAAACCTGGATGGTAAAGGCCTCAAAACAGTCCTGCTCCAGCCGTGTGGCGTCCTCTGGGACGAAGGGAAAGCGCGAAAGCGGGCGCAGCAGGCCCAAATCGGCTGTTGGGGGGGCCAGGGTAAAGCCGATGCTGCGCCAGGGCTGGCCGGGGATGCCGGCCATGGCCGCGCAGTCGGCAAAGGAGCCCATCTGCGCGCGCTCGTTACGGATGAGGGTAAGGTCAACATCGGCCACGACCGCGCGCGCGCCGGAGGGGAAGCGCTCGCTCCTGGCCAGCAGGACACCGTTTTCAAAAACGGCGGTCTGGCCATCCCATGCCAGGTCGGTGGTGGATTCGCCCTCTCCCGCCGCTGCGTACAGGTAGGCGGCCACGCACCGCGCGGACTGGGAAAGGCAGAGCAGGTCGCGAGTCCGGGCCTTGCCCACGGTAATATCGCTGGCCGAAAGGTTGACCAGCACGGTGGCCCCCGCCATGGCCAGCGCGGCCGAGGGGGGGGTGGGCACCCACATGTCCTCGCAGATTTCTACCCCAAGGCAAAAACCGGGCACATCGCGCGCGTTGAACAGAAGGTCCACGCCAAAGGGAACGTCCTGTCCGGCCAGGTGCAGGGTTTGCCCGCGTATGGCTGCACCTGGTGCGAAATGCCGCCGTTCATAGAATTCGCGGTAGCTGGGCAGGTAGCTTTTGGGCACCACGCCCAGAATCTGGCCCCGGTGCAGCACAACCGCGCAATTATACAGGCTGTTCCCGTGGCGCAGGGGGGCTCCGACCACCACCACGGGCAGCAGGTCGGCCGTGGCCTGTGCCAGTGCCTGTAGTGCGCTTTCCACCGCATGCAGCACCGTACTCTGCTGGAGCAGGTCCTCAATGGAGTAACCGCTCAGCCCCAGTTCGGGAAAAACGCACAGGCCCACACCCTGTTCGGCGCAGGTCCGGGTCGTGGCCAGCACCTGCGCCACGTTGGCATGCGGGTCAGCAAGGGTGACGGGCACCGTGCAGGCCGCCACGCGCACAAATCCCTGCTGGTACAGAGATCGGAATAAGGACGTGGTCACGGCTTTCCTTCCTTGCTGCGAGGAGCATGGTTCTGTCTAGCAGGCAGGCAAAGCGACCGCCAAGGGCTGGCCGCGTGCGGCTTTATGACAGGTGCGTGCATGGGTATGTAAAAAAAGAGGCTTTTTTACATTTTCCCTCTTGCGCGATCGAACGCGCCCTCATAAAAGGAGCCCATCTGATGCGGGCGTAGCTCAGGGGTAGAGCACAACCTTGCCAAGGTTGGGGTCGTGGGTTCGAATCCCATCGCCCGCTCCAGATTTTTCCAAAAAATAAAACAGTGCAAGAATAGTCCTTCGGGGCTTTTTCTTGTTTGTCGCGTGCCATGGCGCATGAACATGGGCCGCCTGACATAAACCGGAGAGACTCCTGGCTTGGCGGGGTGGCGAATCCATGTTTCCTGCCAGGGATCATCGGCAGGGTTTGCGGCTGTCGTGTTTGCCCCCCTTGATGGGTCATGCATCAAACCGCCTGACAAATCAGGTCGAGCATTGCATTTTATGCGTATAATTTTTATCATTATTGGAGGGGCATCTCAGATATTTCAGGAACAAATATGTTGGACAAAAAATATGCTGTCATAACGGCGTATAATGGAGAGACATTCAATATTATAAAAAGATGCCATGACTCCGTAAAAAATCAAAGGGTTCCAACAGATCATATCATTATATGTGATGGAAAATACGAGGAGTTTCTTAAACTCCTTGATGCGCGTATTATAATACTTGATAAAAATCACGGAGATTACGGCAACACGCCTAGAAGTATTGGCGCAAACCTGGTTATTTGCGAAAAGTACGATGGGTTCTGTTTTTGTGACACAGACAACTGGCTGGAACCAGACCATGTGGAGCTATGTCTTGAGCAGGCGGCAAAGTTTTATGCTCAAGGGGATTGTGACTGCGTCATTACATCCAGAATGTTTCGTACGCCTGATGAGAAAATTCTGAATATCCCTGATGACGACATTTCCATGCATGTTGATACGAACTGTATTTTTTATTTTCCAGGCTCCTATTATACGCTCATGACATTGGCTCTTATGCCAAAAGAGCTTACAATTGTCGGGGATCGTGTTTACTGGACGGCCCTAAAAGTAAAAAACCTCAATATTATTTATATCAGCCAAAAAACAGTTAACTATACAACTCTTTGGCGCAATCATTATGTCTCCGCTCAAGAGGATATTCCTGAAGATGTAAGGCAGGATGCTGATAAAAACCAGTTGGAGCATTGGAGAAATAATCTTAGCCCACGGAATAAAGAGATTTTTGAACGAGGAACAGGCATTAATATTGGCTGATACGTTTATGGCCTGCGGTTAACGTCTGGCGTTAACCGCAGGCAAGGCTTTGTGCAAAGGCACGTCGAACAGCGTTCCGGGACGCTCAAAGTCCCGAGGATGCTAGTTGATGCTCGCTAAACGAAGTTCCGTTGCCCCGGTTGTGCCGCTAAAAGAGCAGGAACAGGATTGTCAGGCCTGAGAGCGGCTGACGGGCGAGACCCATGTACGATCGGGCTCGCGGGACTATTCATACCCGCGATTGACACAGCAGGTGCTTCAGAACCGCTTTTGAAGCTCAGGGCCTGAGCCTAAGTGATGCTTTTGAAAGACGCTAATCTTTCCTTGAATTTCAGAAGTGCGGCAAAAACCTCTCCATTCGGATTTTCCAGAAGTGCGGTCTCAATAACTTTATTGTATTCAGACAGGCGGAAAAGATTCAAATGGAACAGTTTCTCCAGATTGTTTTCACAGGCAAGGTAAGCAACGTCAGAAATTCCAGAAATCAAATCAATAACCTGACGTGAACTCCACTTCAAATCTCTATAACAGGCCCTATGGCGGTATGTTACGTCCGGGATTGCATAAAATATTCCTGCACGCAGCATGGCTGTTACAAAAAATGGCGGGTCTTCATAGCGCAGATAGCTTGGGAAAAGAATATTATTTTCCACTATAAGGCGTCTACTATAAATGAATCGGTAATAAGCAAAGTCAAACTGATAACTATTGTAATTGACATAGCCTTCACCGGTAAACTGCAGGCCTTCGAAATGTTCTAAATCCGCAAAACTGGAAATATCCTCGGTTTCATAGGCATGTGTTATAGACCCGCCAGCTATGAGAACCTTATGGGTCACAGCGCAATTATAAAGCCTTTCCAGCGTTGTTTCTTTTGGTATGGCATCGTCTGAATCGAGGAAATAGATAAAGTCCCCGTTTGCTTTTTTGATGCCCGCATTCCGCGCGGGACCGGGACCCTGATTGTCCTGTTTGATAATTTCAATCCGTTCAGGGTAGCGTTGTTTGTAATGATTGAGAATATTAATGGAGTTGTCAGTCGAGCCATCATCGATACAAATGAGTTCTGAAACACGTAATGTTTGCGACAGAAAGGTATTGATACTTTCATCCAAAAAAGCTTCGCAATTATAAACAGGCATAATAACGCTAACTTTTGGATTATTTAGTCGAGAATCAAAGACGTGTTCCATAGAATCTTCCATATTGGCGCTCATGGTTTATTTTGCAAAAGCAAAGAGGGCATCCCCTGATCTTCGCGTATCCAGACTGATTCATACGGATGGAGGCGCATATGCTGCAAAGCGTTCATTGGTATTATGGCGAACTGACGGAAAACTGCAAACCATTCCCGAACAGTGTCGCTGTTTTTTTCAAAGCGGCAAACCGCTTGGGGGCTCAGTTTCCGGGGAACATCCTCGATACGGATCAGGCAGGCTCTCTCCTGAGCGCTTCGTCGACCCTGCATTGGGGGGCATCTCAGATGCGCCTGTAGGGCCAACTCTTCCATACAGAAGTTATTTCAGGTGGTGCATCGGTGGCGCACCTGGCCAGAAGAGGGTGGTTCCGCGGGTGGCGTCTTTTGCCAGAGCAAAGAGCGTTAAACCGGATTGCCGAAGGGAGCGATAAACCAGTGTGATTGTCCGCGCCGTTTGGGAGGGGGGCTCTCCTGGCCGGATGGTTCTGCGATGGTACCGGGAGCATGTCCTTGGCACCATCGCTATTCTGGTAACCCATGGCCGCAAAAACAGGGAAGCGGGTTTATGGCCGGGCTTGAAAAAGGGTGTGTGACACAATGTTCAAAGAGACGGATGTGCGTTTTTTTCTGTTTCAGCCAGAATGGTTTCATGGACAGTGCTGATTGAGATAAACTCTCTTCCAAAAAAATGTAACCAAAGTCGTTCCATGACATAACCAACAACATTATAGGATCGAACTTCGCGCAAAGCGTTAATCAATATTTTCCGGTCGATGCGGTTAACAATACTGTTCTGCACACCAAAAATCGCGCCATAGGAAAATTCTCCCAAAGAGGCATGCAGCGCTTTATCTCCGGCGACAAAGTGAGAAATTCTATATAAAAAATCGTGCGCTATGTTTGTTCCGTTATCGACACCATAGTTGCTGAAATAATCATGCGAAATCTGGAATGCACCCCAGTCGTATGAATAGAGAGGACCCCAGTTATAGAGAGAAAATATTTCATCTCTTGAGTGTTTTCCAGTTATGGCCAGGTGCTTTTTTATAATAGCAGCAGGCGGATAACTCTGTTTCCACTGTGTTGAGTACCCCCAGACATCTTCCGTGAAGTCGAGTTCCAGGAGGCTCAAAAAATGGGGGGCATGTTCAAAAGGGTCTGCCTGTGAGAAAACTGTAAAAGAATCATTCTGGTTCATATAGTACAGCATATGATTCAAATATGTGTCTGTTTCCCGGCCAACATTTGGGATCCGCATATAAAAATGTACGCGCTGCAAAGCCTCAGACGGCTCTATTTCATCCCCTTTGTTGTATAGAAAAATTCTATATTTATCAGGCACATATTTAAGCCAATCTATTTTTTCATTGTACCGTGATATAACCAGGTCCGGCATAATAATTCTCCTAATTCAAAACAATTGGGGGCAAGCACAAAAATGAATTTAATGATCTGAAATCCCCGGAGGTTATAATTTCCATGATGTCTTTATTCTCTCTGTACTGCATTCTGTGGGTGATATGCATCAGCGGATTACACATAGAAAGAATTTTTTCAGCACCCATTCGGGAGATGGCATATTTTTCTATGCCAATTCCTTCCTTCAGTTTCAAAAGGGAAACATCCCCAGAATGGACAGTCTGTGTTTTGCCAGCATTTGTGCCAAAAAATAAGAGGAAATCCTTAAATATTCCCATATCAACAGACACTTTTGCATCGCCGTGCAAACCAAAAACCAGAATATCCCAGTCCAGATTCTGGTATGCCTCCCGCTCTTTCAAGAGCGTATCAACGGCGTCATATAAGGTGATGTCGTTTACGAAAAAATCCTTTTCTTCCTTTATAATAAGGCCACATAACTGCAACAGGGCAGAAAGTTTGCTAATAAAGTGCTCTGAATACGTGTTGTCTCCTATATCGGCCAGCAATCCGGCTTGACGGAAGTTGCGCTCAATAATTGAAACATCCGGGATTTTACAGTCAGACATTATTTTAACCTCATATGATCCATGGTCATGCAATGGGTCTATTTTTTAATGCACAGGGGGGGGATGCAGGAGTAGGATTGCATATTCACATAATTACACCCCATGACATGCCCGATAGACGCGTTTTTCACATATTTTCCAGATGGTTTGAAAAGGTCCACGGAGTTTTTTATGGGAGTGCACTGCCTGAGTAATGCTCTTGCCCCTTTTGCCGAGACGGAATAGCCAATAACGCCAGAGGCTTCCAAAAGCTGGAAGGCGGAACTGGCAACATTCCGGCCACTGAACCGCTCCAGGTCTGCATTGGGTGATTTGTTGGTAAAGTAGCCGACGATAGGCATCCGACCATCCCCGAGACCAAAAATTATGTCGGAATCATGCCCCCATAACAGGACGTCCCAGTCAGGATGTAATTTTGAAATAATACGCCTGGACTCTTCGTGGAAATTTTTACAAAAAATGACACCATCTTCAAATAAAGAGACAGGTTCGTTCTTTTTTATAGCCATTTCCCAGACATAAAAATGTAGATAAGCGCGAATGAGTTCATCAGTGCCATAATTAAGGTCGGGAGCAAAAAAGTTATTTCTGAATAGATATTCCTTGGATACTTTCTGGTTTTCCAGAGAGAATATGACGTCTCTTTCTTCTATAGTTCCATTGTTGACCGTAAAGTTAACAAGAGAACTGGATATTTCATTTTTCTTTATTATGTTACAATTCATTTTAACACCTGCGTATAAAATTTTAGGACTTTATTCCTTATTAAGTTACACGAAACAAATCCTTTTCACCAGTCTTACAGTGAGGAGATTTTCTCTTCTATGCCAGTAACGGGCCCGCACCTGATTTGTCCTGTCCTTGGGGCATGGTGGGTTGAATGGCTGCGTCGGCGGGAGAGTGATTTATGCCGTGTTCAGGCCCCGATATTGCGCGCATCGGGGCTTGCATAACAGTCCTGTCCGGTTTTGGTAGCGAGGTGTGTGATGCATGTTCGATTCGTGTTGGAAACGATGAAAGTTATGAATATTTTATGTAAATCCTCACGCATGTTCATGGATAAAACTTCTGTAATAACGACCGCATACCGCTAGTCCGCAAGGAATAAGGCCTGTTTTTCCTGTTGGATGAAGGTGTTATTCCTGCGGCATTGAGCGGGGGGCATGTGTGTCCACAAAGCCACAGATTCCGTTTCTGCTGTTCCCATCGGCAGGAATCGAAAAAGATAAATCTTTTATGTTGGTAATTTTTAAAAAATGTGACTACAAGCCGTAAAGCCTTTTAGGCATGTTCGGTCAATAATTATCATGTACAAAATTCTGTCTGAAAGGGAGCCAGTAACTCTATGAGCAAGGCCTTTATTGCAGCAGTGATTCAGGATTCGATCAACTGCACAGGGGTTGCCGCCAATCAGGCAGCGAATGACCTTATTGACGCCATTGTGGTTGAACTCAAGCGTGAGGGTGGGTTTACCCTGCCATCCTTTGGCACGTTTACGGTTCGCAAGACCAAGGCCCGTAAGGCGCTTAACCCCCGCACGGGTGAGCCGGTCAAGGTCAAGGCAGGCAAGACGGTCCGTTTCAAGGCCAGCCCCAACCTTAAAAAAGCTGTTTAAAAACCGGAGTTCCCTGCTCTTTTGGGCAGGCCCCCGTCAAAGCCGCACCGTTCCATGGTGCGGCTTTTTTTGTGACCTCCGGGTCTAGATGGTATCGGTTGTAATGTCTTCCAGCCTGTCCAGCCTGCGCAGGCCGGGGAACAGGCCCATCCACACCCCGGTTACAACCAGCGTGCCAATGCCACCCAGCACAACTGCGGCAACCGGGCCCATTACGGCTGCCAGCATGCCACTTTCAAATTCACCCAGTTGGTTGGATGACCCGATGAACAGCATGTTCACGGCAGAGACCCGGCCGCGCATTTCGTCGGGTGTGCCAAGCTGAACCAGTGCGCCACGCACCATCACGCTCACCACATCCGCACCACCTAGAATGGCCAGCATGAGCACGGATACGAGAATGGAGTGTGAAAAACCGAACAGGATGGTGGCAATGCCAAAAACCGCCACTGCGGCAAACATCCACCGTCCGGCATGGCGGCCCAGCGGGTGGCGGGCCAGAACGGCAGCAACCAGCAGGGCGCCAATGGCGGGAGCTGCCCGCAAAAGGCCAAGCCCCCATGGCCCGGCATGCAGAATATCCGTTGCAAAAATGGGGAGCATGGCCGTGGCTCCTCCCAAAAGCACGGCAAACAGATCAAGCGAAATCGCGCCCAGCATGGTGGGTTTGCGCCGTAAAAAGGCAATGCCACCAAACACGGCGGCCAATGTGGCCCGCTGTCGTGGCCGGGCCGGGCTTGTCATGACCATGGACCATGTGGCCAGTGCGGCCACGCCAAAGCTGAGCGCGCACAGGGAATAGCAGACCCCTGCCCCCAGCCCATACAAAAGCCCCCCCAGGGATGGCCCGGCAATACTTGCGACCTGGAACAGGGAGGAGGAAAGC
>CALCDN010000016.1 GCA_937900755.1 uncultured Acetobacter sp.
GATGTGGCCTATGTGCTGACCATGACCTTTCTGGTGCAGGGGTACCTGCGCGAGATCGGGCAGCAGGTCTCGGTCGTGCAGCGCTCCGTGAACGAGATGGAGGAACTGCTCCTGCTATGGCGCACGCCCGCAGGCGTGCCAGACCCCGTACAGCCGGTTGACCTGCACGTAGCGCATGGCGCAATTGCGTTCGAGCACGTAACCTTCCAGTATCCGGGGCAGCAGGTCGCGCTTTTTACCGACCTGTCGGTGCATATTGCCCCAGGTAGCCGGGTGGGGCTGGTCGGGCCTTCGGGCTCTGGCAAATCCTCTTTTACCAAGCTGTTGCTCCGGCTTTACGCGCAGAACAGCGGCCATATCCTGATCGATGGGGTGGATACGGCTACCGTGCGCCAGTCCGACCTGCGGCGCCAGATTGCCCTTGTGCCCCAGGAGCCCATTCTGTTCCATCGCTCCCTGGCCGAGAACATTGCCTATGGCAGGCCGGATGCAACCCCCGGGCAGATTGCACAGGCCGCCCGTCTGGCCAATGCGGCGGACTTTATAGAACGCCTGCCCGAAGGGTATGCAACGCTGGTGGGCGAGCGGGGGATCAAGCTCTCTGGCGGGGAGCGGCAGCGGGTGGCCATCGCGCGGGCCTTTTTGGCCGATGCCCGTATTCTGGTGCTGGACGAGGCCACGGCCAGCCTGGATTCCGCATCCGAAGCCCTGGTGCAGGACGCCATGGAACGGCTGATGGAAGGCCGCACGGTGCTGATTGTGGCGCATCGCCTGTCCACCGTGGTGGGGCTGGACCGTATTTTGGTGTTCGACCACGGCCGGATTGTAGAGGACGCTCCACACGCCCAACTGGTTCAGCAGGAGGGCGGATTGTACCAACGCCTGTATGCCTTGCAGACGTTATAGGTCCTTAATATATATTTTAGAGTTTTCTCTGCGAGGCTGAACGGCTTTTTCAAAAAAAGCAGCCTGCGCCGTAAAATTTTCATATGAACTTTAAAACCCGTTAAAAAATATGAAAATTTTTGTTCTTTCGGAAAAATATGTTGTGCGTCCCATGCTGGTTTTCATGCATGGAAAAAGCACGTGTGCGTCTGCTGAATAGCACAATTGCAGGGTGGATAACCTTGTTTTGTCTCCCGGATACGCAAAGTATGTCCAGGCGCCGTAGGTTAAGGTCTGGTTTTGCGGCAACCGGGGCATGCACCGCATGTATGAAAATAACTTTATATACTGACAAAGTTTTCCTTATGATTACGCCTGCACTTTATTATGGACTTGATGCCCAGGGGAATTTTTATTCTTCTGATGATCAGGCCGGTCGCGCTGCTCTGGTCATTTACATGCCTCTTGCAGCGCCACACGCTCTTGCGGCCATGTGTGACGCATTGCAGAAAAAACACGCGGAGTTACGGCGCCACCACACGGATATCATTCTGCTTGTTTCGGGCCGGGAGGGTGAATCCTTTGCACAGTCCGGGCAGGGTGGGGCAAGGGGTTTATATGCCGGTATCCGTATTCTGGTCTGCCCCGACCAGGCCGTTACATTGCCCGGGAACGAGAGCCAGGATGGCATTGTGTCTGTTGTCAGCCGCGCGCTGGATGTTGTGTACGCGGCAGCCATAACAACGCACGAAGGCGCGATTGCTCAGGCTTCTGATGCGGCAAAATTGCTGAACGCAAGACATAATCAGGATGTACCCGTACCCGCTCTTTTGTCTCCGTTACTGTTCGGGCAGGATTTTTGTCACATGTTGATAAAAAAATTCGAAAACTCTGTTCACACAACAGGAGGTATGGCCAGCACGGATGCGGATGGAAAACCGTTTTTTCGGATCGACCGGACAAAAAAGCATAGGAGCGATTTTCTGATCCCAAAAGACAGCCCGTTAGCACAGGCTATTACCGATGTTCTGGCTGTGCGCTGCGTGCCCGAAATGAAAAAGGCGTTCCAGTTCGAGGCATCCTGTATCGACCGTATCCTTATTGCCCGGTACGATGAAACCGGCGGATATTTCCGGCGGCACAGGGACAATAATGCGCCCCAGACAGCCTTTCGTAAATTTGCTCTCTCGATCAACCTGAACAAGGAATTTGAAGGTGGATCATTGTCTTTTCCCGAATACAATGATCACCACTTCACGCCGGAAACGGGGAATGGAATCATATTTTCCGCATCCGCCCTGCATGAGGTGTCTCCGGTCACAAAAGGCCAGCGTTATTGCCTCCTGACCTTTTTCGCCTGAAGGATGCCGGCGCAATCGAAGATATGAACCTGGAGGATTATCATGGCTCTTGAGATACACCCCTCCTTACCGTTCATGTCGGGGAATGGCTGAGGACGGAAGTGGTGGAACCGGCGGGCATTACCGTCTCGGACCTTGCTACTCGCTTCGGCTTGTCACGGGAGGGCAAATCTGTCCGCCGATATGGCTATCCGGTTCGAGAAGGCATTTGGCGTGAAGGCGGGCACGCTGATGCGGATGCAATCTGCTTATGAGATGGCACGGGCCCGCGCGCATGAGGACAAGATACAGGTAACACGTCTGGTTGCGGCTTAACGCTGGGCATCTGTTTTTCGGTAGGACAAGCCAGACTGGTCGGACCGCTTGCGAAGTTTGATTTTCCTCCGCAGCGAGGGCAGGAGGTTTAGATTTTAAATTCTGTCTTACAGCTAAGGTACGACAGATATGGAAAACTCTCTTGATCGCGTTGTGACGACTGGATGAAACCCGAAGGTCATTGGTCGATACGAAAGCCGCGGCCACTATAACGTGACGGCCTTTCGAATTCAGCGCCAGTAGAGCCTAGGACAGGCCAGGCGGTCGTTTTAAGATGGGGAATAAGGGGGAGTAACGATTACAGGAAAATCGTTAAGTCTTTGTTTGGAATTTTGGAAGGCTTTGGCGGAGGGGAAGGGATTCGAACCCTCGATACGACTTGACATCGTATAACGGTTTAGCAAACCGCCGCCTTCAGCCTCTCGGCCACCCCTCCGCCGAAGAGTGCAGACACGACGTTTGCACTGCTGCTTTTAGGGGGTTTGGCGCGTTCCGTCAAACCCCCTGATGCGTAAATTGGTGTTATTTTTTATCCGTTCGGCTTTACACGTCCAGATGGGCTTTCAGGGCGTCGTTCACCATGGCGGGGTTGGCCTTGCCCTTGGTTTCCTTCATCACCTGCCCCACAAAAAAGCCGAACAGCTTGTCCTTGCCCGAGCGGTATTCGGCCAGTTTGTCGGGGTGTTTTTCCAATACGGCGGCAATGGCCGCGTCAATCGCGCCCGTGTCAGTCACCTGCCGCAGACCCTTCTTTTCCACAATGGCATCGGGGCTTTCGCCCGTTTCCACCATGTCCTCGAAGACTTCCTTGGCAATTTTGCCGTTAATGGTCTTGTCGGCGATCAGGTCCAGCATCTTGCCCAGTGCGGCTGCACTGACGGGGCTGGTTTCTATGCTGTTGCCGGTGCGGTTGAGGGCGGCGAACAGGTCGCCCATCACCCATGTGGCGGCCAGCTTGCCATCCCGCCCACGGGCCACGGCCTCGTAATATTCGGCCACGGCCTGCTCGGCTACCAGGACCCCTGCGTCATAGAAGGCAATGCCGTACTCGGCCTGAAAGCGCGCGCGCCGGGCGTCAGGCAGTTCGGGCAGGTGTGCTGCCAGGTCGTCCACCCATGCCTGTTCCAGCACAAGCGGCAGCAGGTCGGGGTCGGGGAAGTAGCGGTAGTCGTGTGCGTCTTCCTTGGCGCGCATGGTCCGGGTTGCGCCCCGGCCGGGGTCGAACAGGCGGGTTTCCTGGTCCACCTCGCCCCCGTTTTCCCAGATTTCCACCTGGCGGGCGGCTTCCACCTCAATGGCCTGCATGACAAAGCGGATGGAGTTGACGTTCTTGATCTCGCAGCGCGTGCGGAAGGGTTCGCCCGCCTTGCGGACGGAAACATTGACATCGGCCCGCATGGAGCCTTCTTCCATGTTGCCATCGCAGGTGCCAAGGTAGCGCAGGATCTGGCGCAGCTTGCGCAGGTAGGCCCCGGCTTCCTCTGGTTCACGAATATCAGGCTCGCTCACAATCTCCATCAGGGCCACGCCGGAGCGGTTGAGGTCCACAAAGGATTTGGTGGGGTCCTGGTCGTGCAGAAGCTTGCCCGCGTCCTGCTCAAGATGCAGGCGGGTAATGCCGATCTCGCGCACATCGCCATTTTGCAGCTCAATGCTGATGACGCCCTTGCCCACAATGGGGTGCTCGAACTGGCTGATCTGGTAGCCCTGTGGCAGATCGGCGTAAAAGTAGTTCTTGCGGTCAAACCGGCTGAACAGGTTGATCTGTGCGTTAAGCCCGACCCCTGTGCGCACGGCCTGGGCCACACATTCGTGGTTGAGCACTGGCAGCATGCCGGGGAACGCCGCATCCACCAGGCTGACCTGTGTATTGGGGTCGCCCCCAAAGGTGGTGGAAGCCCCCGAGAACAGCTTGGAATGGCTGATCACCTGTGCGTGGACTTCCAGCCCGACCACAATTTCCCATGTGCCGGTACGGCCTTCAATCGTGTAGCTCATGCGCCTGCTCCCGCATGGATGGATGGCGTGTGCGTAAAGCCTGCCGCCGCTTCCAGCGCGCCGCCCACGGACAGCACGGTTTCTTCATCAAAATGCTTGCCAATAACCTGCAACCCCAGCGGCAGCCCGACCTCGTTCAGTCCCACGGGGACGGAAAGGGCAGGCACACCGGCCATGCTGGCGGGCACGGTAAAGATGTCGTTGAGGTACATCTGCACCGGGTCGTCCATGTTCTCGCCCTGTGCAAAGGCGGCGGACGGGGCAGTGGGGGTAAGCAGCACGTCCACGTTTTCAAACGCCTGTTCAAAGTCACGCCGGATCAGGGTGCGGACCTTCTGGGCCTTCAGGTAATACGCATCGTAATACCCGGCGGACAGAACATACGTGCCCATGAGAATACGGTTGCGCACTTCCTGCCCGAAGCCTGCCGCACGGGTGGCCTCGTACACACCATCGAGCGAGGGCGCGTCCTTGCGCAGGCCAAAGCGGATACCGTCGTAGCGTGCAAGGTTGGAGGAGCACTCGGCGGGGGCAATAATGTAGTAGGTGGTCAGCCCGTAGCGGGTATGGGGGAGGGAGACATCCACCACCTCGCACCCTGCGGCCTTCAGCCACGCAATGCCCTGCTCCCACATGGCCACCACATCGGCGGACAGGCCGGGGGCGCGGTATTCGGCGGGAATACCCACGCGCAGGCCCTTGACACTTTTGCCCACGGCCTTGTGGAACTGGGGCACCGCACGGTTGGAGCTTGTGCTGTCCTTTGCGTCAAAGCCCGCCATGGCTTCGAGCATCAGCCCGGCATCGGCCACGCTGCGGGTCATGGGGCCTGCTTGGTCGAGCGAGCTTGCAAAGGCAATGGTGCCCCAGCGGCTGCACCGGCCATAGGTAGGTTTGAGGCCGACAATACCGCAATAGGCGGCAGGCTGGCGGATGGAGCCACCCGTGTCTGTCCCGGTTGCGGCCAGCGCCATGCCCGCGGCAACAGCGGCGGAAGACCCGCCCGAGGAGCCGCCGGGCACCAGGGCTGTGGCCTCGTCCCCCTTGCGCTTCCACGGGTTTGTGGTCGGGCCAAAGGCGGAGCTCATGTTGGCCGAACCCATGGCGAATTCGTCCAGGTTGGTCTTGCCAAGGAACACAGCCCCAGCGCCCAGCAGGTTGGCGGTAACCGTGCTTTCATAGGGGGGCACAAAGTCAGCCAGCATCTTGCTTGCGGCTGTCGTGCGCACGCCCTTGGTGCAGAACAGGTCTTTTACGCCAATGGGCAGGCCGTCCATAATGCCAGCGGTGCCTGCTGCGTAGCGGGCGTCCGCTGCATCCGCGCTGGCCAGCACGTCGGCTTCGGGCAGGACGGTAATATAGGCGTTAAGGGCGGTGTTGAGCCGGGCAATGGCGTCCAGGTGGGCCTGTGCCAGCTCCCGCGCGGAAAACTTGCGGGTGGTAAGCCCGGCACGGGCTTGGGTCAGGGTCAAACCGGTCAGCATTATTCCACCACCTTGGGTACGGTGTAAAAGGGGCCAGAGGTTTCGGGCGCGCAGGCCAGCAGGGCGTCGCGGCTGTTGCCGTCCGTCACCTTGTCTTCACGCTGGCGCAGGGTTTCGGTTTCCGTTCCCACCATGGGCGGCACACCCGTGACATCCACCTCGGCAAGCTGGTCAATCCAGCCCAGAATACCGTTCAGCTTCTGGCGCGTGGCCTCCAGCTCGTGTTCCTCAAGCCCTATACGGGCCAGTTTTGCGATGCGCCGGGTGGTCGCAAGGTCAAGCGACATGAGAGTGTGCCCCTCTTTCTTCAGTCTGAATAGAGAATTGCACCTAGCATAATCGCGCGGAAGGCAACATACCATGGGGCATGACTCTTCTCACTCTTCCCCAATTGGCTGCCACCCTGCCCCGACATGCCCGCCTTCTGGGCATAGACCCCGGGCGTAAACAGGTCGGACTGGCGTTGTCCGACGTATCGCGCATCGTCGCCTCCCCCTTCCAGACCGTAAAGCGCGGCAAGCTGGGGCAGATGGTCGTCCTTATCCGTGCCATTGCGCAGGAACATGGGGTGGCGGGGTTGGTGGTGGGTATTCCCCTCTCGCTCGACGGGTCGTTTGGCCCGGCCGCGCAGGCCGCGCGGGACTGGACCATGGACCTGTCCGCACAGACCGGCCTGCCCGCCTGCCTGTGGGACGAGCGCCTGTCCTCCTCCGCGGTCAACCGCATGCTCATACAGGAGGCGGACCTGTCACGCGCGAAGCGGGCGGAGGCGGTGGACAAGCTGGCCGCGGCCTACATCTTGCAAGCCGCACTGGACAGCCTGCCCGGTGATGTCACGTCTTTCTGATGACGGATTGCGTGCTTATATTTGCCACAAAGAGGCTGCAAACCTGCATAGCAGAAGATGTTACGCGATATTTAAGAAGGACAGTCCCAATGACCAGACAGTCGTTTGCAACCGCTTTGATGACCATGGTGGGTGCCGCCGTATTTGCTGTAAGCCTGCCCGCCGCCCCCGCGCATGCGGAGGAACAGGGAACCCTGACAAAAGCGTGGGATTCCACCCGCCAGGGGACCGAAAAAGCGTGGGACAAGACCAAGTCGGGCACGTCCGAGGCATGGGATAAAACCAAGTCAGGCAGCGCCAAGGTCTGGGACAAGACCAAGACCGGCACCACCAGTGCTGCGCATGACGTGGGCAACTGGGGTGAACGTACCGGCCAGAAAATCGGCAGCACCAGCACCGCCGTTGGCCACGACATTCACAACGGTTTGACGGGCGATGACAAAAAATAGTCCGGGATAGGCCCGGCAGCAAAAAACCCGCCTTCCAGTCTGGAAAGGCGGGTTTTTTTATGGACCCTGCACACAGGGGCCGGATTTTTCAGCCTGGAATCAGGCGAATGTGTCCAGCCCGCTGGTGTCGTTCTGCGCGGAGTTGGAACCCGAGCCCGAACCCGAAGACCCACCCGTTGTGGTTTCGGAAAGGATATCCCCGCTTGCGTCCTTGACGATGGTGGTAATGGACCCATCGGCATTGAACGTCTGGCTGGTGGTCGTGGTGGAAGAAGAGGAAGAGCTGCCGCTGCCCGAGGTGGAGGAACCCGAGGAAGAGGAAGATGAAGAAGATGTGCCAAGCAGGCTGCTCACAGCACTGCTGCCGCTCAGATTTGAAATGGAGGAAGACATGAGGATGTCCTGTCTATCTGATGATTTGAAAACTTCGGGTATTGTCGAACCTGAGTGAAAGAAATGTCAATCCTTATAAGCCGCGCCCAGCGCAGGGGAGCCTGTGGCCGGGTGTGGGGTGCTTGTCAGCGTTCGGCGTTGCGGACCCGCCAGAAGGTGCGATGCGCGGTGCGGAGCGTGGCAAACCCTGTTTTCAAGGCCTGCCAGTAGGCTTCAAACGCGGTCATGCGCTCCCGCCCATAAATTTAAATTCTTATTTAACCTAATGGGCAATCATGGCCTGACTATGACGACTCCCCCCATTGTGCACGCGGCGCGGGGGGCCTGGATATAAAATAAGGCGGCCCCCGCTCGGGAGCCGCCTTTTGCACGGTATTGGGCCGCAGGGCGTAAGGTGATCAGGCCTTGGCGTATTCGACCAGGATCTGTTCAATAATATCCAGCCCTTCATCGACCAGCGCGTCAGACGCGGTAAGCGGGGTGAGAATACGAATGGTCGACCCCTGTACGCCGCAGGCCAGCAGGATCAGCCCTTTTTCGCACGCTCTGGCGCAGACTTTGGAGGCAAAGCCCACACGCTGTTCCACGCCTGCGTGGCGTTCCAGAATGTCAAAGGCGATCATGGCGCCAAGTCCGCGCGGGGTGCTTACGGGCAGCAGGTCCGTGCGTTTGTGCCAGGCGGCAATGCGGGCCTTGAGGCGCTCGCCCATGGCGTTGGCGCGGTCGAGCAGTTTTTCCTCCTCAATCACGTCCAGCACGGCAAGGGCTGCCGCACAGGCCAGGGGCGCGCCCGCGTAGGTGCCGCCCAGCCCGCCGGGGGGCACGCTGTCCATCAGGTCCGCGCGGCCGATCACGCCAGAAAGCGGCATGCCACCGGCAAGGGACTTGGCGACCGAGATCAGGTCCGGTTCCACGCCGGAGTGTTCAATGCCAAACAGCTTGCCGGTCCGGCCAAAGCCGCTCTGCACTTCATCGGCAATCAGCTTGATGCCGTGCTGGTCGCACAGCGCGCGCAGGTGCCTGAGCAGGGCGGTGGGCGCAACACGGAACCCGCCTTCGCCCTGCACGGGCTCGATAATAATGGCGGCAACGTTAGTGGGGGCAATGTCGGCGGCAAACAGGAAGTGCAGCATTTTCAGGCTGTCCTCGACCGTAATGTCATGGTCGGGGAAGGGGATGTGGTACACTTCGCCCGGCAGCGTGCCAAACGGGGCCTTGTAGGGCAGGACCTTGCCGGTCATGGCCGAGGCCAGCAGCGTGCGGCCGTGGAAGCCGCCACAAAAGGCGATCACGCCGTTGCGCCCGGTTGCGGCACGGGCGATCTTGACCGCGTTTTCGGTGGCTTCCCCGCCGGTAGTGAAGAAAATGGTCTTGGCCGGGCCGGAGAAGGGCGCGCGGGCGTTCAGCTTTTCGGCCAGTTCAATATAGGATTCGTAAGCCGAAACCTGAAACGCCGTATGCGTGAAGCGTTCAAGCTGCTTTTGCACCGCAGCCATGACCCTGGGGTGGCGGTGGCCCACGTTGAGCACGGCAATACCGCCTGCGAAGTCAACATAGCGGCGGCCTTCCACATCCCACAGTTCCGCGTTTTCGGCCCGGTCGGCAAAAACGGGGGTGGAGGTGGAAACCCCGCGCGGTACGGCGTTGTTGCGGCGGGCCAGCAGGTCTTTGTTGGTGGTGCTCATTCAGGTTTGGCTCCGGTTGGCGGTCATATGGCCCGGCCCATGGTTGGGGGCGGGCAAACATGTTCGTTCCGTAAGTGTTTTTATCGGGAGAGGGGAGGCGATTTTTTGATGCGCAGGTGGTGATGAAAAATCAACACTCGCGCATCCAGCGCCAAACCCGGCCCCGGTGGGGCGGAGCCGCGGCTCAGGCAGGCGGGTGCAGGGGGGTGTCCATATCCTGCGCTACCTGTTCCATCAGCCAGTCGCGGAAGGTGCGCAGGGCGGGTTTTTCCCACATCTGCTCGGAGGCGCGCAGTACGTAGGCCCCCAGCGGTGTTTCCTTGAGGGGTGTCTGGGTGGGTTGTATGCGCACCAGCCGCCCTGTCAGCAGGTCATCGCCCAGCAAGAACGGGTTGCCCAGGGCCATGCCCTCGCCCGCGCGGGCGGCGGCCAGCGTGATATGGGCCTGCCAGAGCCTGCCCGCGGTGGGAATGACGGAGGCATGGACCCCTTGCGCTGCAAACCAGCGCCGCCATTCCGTATCGTCCTCCTCATGCAGCAGGGGGGCGTCCAGCAGGTCCTCCGTTGTGCGGGGCTGGCCACCAAGGGCCTGTATGCACTGGGGGGAGGCCACGGGAAAAACCGGAGGGCGGGCAATATCCATGTGGCGGATGGTGCGGGGTTCGGGCGTTGTGCTGCCCTCGCGCACATAGCCGATCTGGGCATGGTTGGCCGATTCCACCCCACTCACATGGAAGGCTGCACTGGCGTCCACCGAACGGAGCAGCACCTCCATATGCGGGTGGGCCTTGCGAAAGGCGTAGAGCCGGGGCAACAGCCAGTGGTAGGCAAACCCGTGCGCGCAGGTCACGGTGAGCGGAGCTATGCGGTTGCGCATGTCCGCCGTGGCCGTGGCCAGCCCGTCCAGCAGGGGGGCTATGCGGTCGTAATAGGTGTGGCCCGCCTGGGTCAGGCTGCCGGTTGCCTTGTCCCGCAAGGTGATGCCCAGCGAGAGTTCAAGGTCACGGATATGGCGGCTGATGGCGGCATGGTCCACGCGCAACTCCGTGGCTGCCCTGCGTATGCCGCCCGTGCGGGCGAAGGTGACAAAGGCGTTCAGGGCGGACAGGGGGGGAATACGGTAGCGTGGGTCCATGAGCGGGTCGGGTGTGCCGGGTTGGTTGGGGGTCTGGCCCGCCATTGGAGGCCAAACGGCCCAAAAAGCAAGGCCTGCCCCATGCTTGCGTCCCGCCATGCCGGGGCGTGGCCTGGGCATGGCAGGGATGTGCCGGGTTTTGCGTTGCCAAGCCTATAAACTATGCGGTATTGCACTAGTCATCATAGCCAACGGTCCCGCGCAAGCGGAGTAAAAGGGAATGTCGTATTCTCCCCGCCCCATGGGAGATCAGTCGGCAACTGCCCCCGCAACTGTAGGCGGAGAGTGTCTGCCCCGCAGCGGCGTTACGCGCCGCGGCCACTGGCTGCCAAACAGCCGGGAAGGTTGGGTCCGATGCGTTGATCCGCAAGTCAGGAGACCTGCCGTTGCCGCTCATGCCCTAATCGCCGGACGGGGGTGCCGGAGGTGGATGCTCGACCATGCGACTTGATCCCTGACTGCCTTTTTTCCCACACGCATTTGCAATTCAACAGCACACCCTTCCAAGGGGTGGGGAAAACAGGCTTAACAGTATGATATTCTCACGAAAAAAATCCGGCATGGGGCGGCGTCTGGTCCTGCTGTGCCAGTCCGTGACCATCGCGGGCACGGTTTTGCCCACGGCGGCGTTTGCACAGAACGCGGAAACGCAGCTGGAGCAGGACCGCCGCCGCCTTGGCAATTCCGGCCCGCTTGTCTCCGAGGTGGACCCGGCTACGGTGCGTGATTCCATGCGCGCGGCCGAAGCCGCCAAATCCCCCGATGACGACCACCCCGACCTGAGCGACCACCTGCTGGGCAATATCTGGGGTGCGCGTGACTGGATGGGCCGCTACGGCATAACCCTCGACATCCAGGAAGTGGACGAACTGTGGGGCAACACCACGGGCGGCACCGCATCGGGCAATGATGGCGCAAATGGCTCGGGCACCGGCCCCGCCTATGACGGCATGACCATGCCCACACTGACCGTTGACCTGGAAAAGCTGATCGGCCTCAAGGGCGGGCTGTTCAATATCAGCGCGCTCCAGTTGCGCGGGCGCTCCATCTCGCAGGACCATCTGGGCGTGTTCAACCCAACATCGGGGTTCGAGGCCGACCGGTCCACACGCCTGTTCGAACTGTGGTACCAGCAGTCCTTCCTGGGCGGCAAGCTCGACGTCAAGATCGGGCAGCAGGACCTCGATACCGAATTCCTCATCAGCGATTACGGCAGCCTTTACCTGAACTCCAACTTCGGCTGGCCCATGGCGCCATCGGTCAACCTGTATGCGGGGGGGCCATCCTGGCCGCTGGCCTCGCCCGCCGTGCGGATCCGCTACCGGCCCACGGACCAGTTTACCGTCATGTTCGCCGCAGCCGATGACAACCCGCCGGGCAATACGTCCAACTCCTTTGGCATCCAGGGTGGCAACCCGGTGGACCCCACCAACCAGAACGCCAATGGCAACGCCTCGGGCACGCGCTTCAACATGGGTACGGGCGCGCTGCTGATGACGGAGCTGCAATACGCCATCAACCCCCAGCCTGATGACATGTCCAAGGTCACCAAGGACCCCGGCCTGCCCGGTGTGTACAAGCTGGGCGGTTTTTACGACACGGGGCGCTTCCCCGACTACCGCTACAACACGGCCGGGCAGGCCCTTGGCGGGCCGAACGACAGCACAGGCAAGCCGCGCATGGATCGTGGCAACTGGATGGTCTACGGCATTGTGGACCAGATGCTCTGGCGGCCCTCGCTCCAGTCCGCGCAGTCGGTGGGTGTGTTCGCCCGCGCCACGGGCAATGGCGGCGACCGCAACATGATCAGTTTTGCCGTGGATGCGGGCGTCAACCTCAAGGCCCCCTTCAAGGGACGCGACAACGACACGGTCGGCGTGGGCTGGGGCCTTGGCCGCGCCTCCTCGGGGTTGCGCCAGTACAACCGCACCGTCAACGCCAATGGCACACCCACGCTGACACAGGGGACCGAGAACCATCTCGAAGTCACCTATCAGGCGCAGGTCATGCCGTGGTGGGTCATGCAACCCGACTTCCAGTATGTCTGGAACCCCTCGGGGGGTGTGTATGACTGGACCGGCACAAAACGCATTGGAAACGAAGCCATCTTCGGCCTCCATTCCAGCATCACGTTCTAACCCACAGGCAGGGGGAATGACGCAGGAGGATGTCGGCCCGTCAGTTTTAAAGTCTTGCCGTGTCGTGCCGAAATTCTATGATATACGCACGACACCCATGAGACCTTTCGTTTTTTCTGACCGACCCGCACACGTTTTGCGTTGTGCCACCATGCCAAGACATAAAAGGATAACATCATGAACGCATCTGTTCATACGACCGCCCCCGCACTGGCGGCCAATGCCGGTATTCCACTGCGCGACATTCTGCCCTGGGGCGTATTCGGCCTGATCATGGCCGCGCTGCTGATCTATTTTGTGGGTGCGGAGCAGGGGGCGACCTCCCTGATTTCTGGTCATTCCGTGCATGAGTTCGTGCATGACGGCCGCCATCTTCTCGGCTTCCCCTGCCATTAAATAACTAGCGTCGGAAAAGAGTTACGTCTCATGGTTGGTCGTCTTCTCGCCCGTGGCATGGCCGCGGGCATTGCTGCTGCGTTGCTGGCGTTCGTGTTCGCCAAGCTGTTTGGCGAGCCACAGGTGGCGCTGGCCATCGCGTTCGAAGCCGCACAGGATGCCGCGGCGGGCAACGCCCCCGAACCCGAACTGGTCAGCCGCTCCGTGCAGGCCTCCTATGGCCTGCTGAGTGCAGTGCTCATGTATGGCGCGGCCTATGGCGGGGTGTTCGCCATTGTGTTCGCCCTCGCCTACAGGCGGCTTACGCTGTCCAGCCCGCGCGTGCTGGCGCTGCTGCTGGCCGGGGTTGGGTTTCTAACCTTCGTGCTGATCCCCGATCTTAAATATCCGCCCAACCCGCCCGCTGTCGGGCTGGAGGAAACCATAGGCCTGCGCACGGCCATGTATTTTGCCATGGTGGGGATCGCCATTGCCATTTCCATGATCTCGCTGCTGGTCGGGCGGGCCTTGTCGGCCTCACTTGGCCGCTGGAATGGCGCGCTGTGCGGTATTGGCCTTGGCATTGCCCTGGTCGCACTCGCGCAGTTCGGCCTGCCTGATATTAACGAGGTGCCGGGGAACTTCCCCGCTATCGTGCTCTGGCGCTTCCGCGAGGCAGCCATTGGCATGCAGCTTGTTATGTGGTCCACGCTGGGGCTGGTTTTTGGCGCCCTGGCGGAACATCTGTTGGGTTCTTCTTCCAGGCAGGCGCGCTAGGGCGGTCGGGCGGTGGCCCTGCCCTGGCAAGGCCACCGCCCAGGATCATCAGAACGTAATACTGGAGTGCAACCCGAAGACGGCCTCGTTTCCCACGCGCTTGGTGGAGTTATACCGTGAGTCAGCCACACCGCCGGAAGGGTTCCAGATATACTGGAAGTCGGGCTGCATGACCCACCACGGCATGACCTGCGCCTGATAGGTGACTTCGAGATGGTTTTCCGTTCCCTGTGGGTGGACGCCACTGGTGCGGTCATAATTGCGCTGCCCGTAGGTGGCGCGGCCAAGGCCCCAGCCCACGCCCACCGTGTCGTTGTCACGCCCCTTGAAGGGGGCCTTGAGGTTGACGCCCGCATCCACGGCAAAGCTGATCATGTTGCGGTCGCCGCCATTGCCCGTGGCGCGGGCGAACACACCCACCGACTGCGCGGACTGGAGCGAGGGCCGCCAGAGCATCTGGTCCACAATGCCGTAGACCATCCAGTTGCCACGATCCATGCGCGGCTTGCCTGTGCTGTCGTTCGGCCCGCCAAGGGCCTGCCCGGCCGTGTTGTAGCGGTAGTCGGGGAAGCGCCCCGTGTCGTAAAAACCGCCCAGCTTGTACACACCGGGCAGGCCGGGGTCCTTGGTGACCTTGGACATGTCATCAGGCTGGGGGTTGATGGCGTATTGCAGCTCCGTCATCAGCAGCGCGCCCGTACCCATGTTGAAGCGCGTGCCCGAGGCGTTGCCATTGGCGTTCTGGTTGGTGGGGTCCACCGGGTTGCCACCCTGGATGCCAAAGGAGTTGGACGTATTGCCCGGCGGGTTGTCATCGGCTGCGGCGAACATGACGGTAAACTGGTCCGTGGGCCGGTAGCGGATCCGCACGGCGGGCGAGGCCAGCGGCCAGGATGGCCCCCCCGCATACAGGTTGACCGATGGCGCCATGGGCCAGCCGAAGTTGGAGTTCAGGTAAAGGCTGCCGTAATCGCTGATGAGGAATTCGGTATCGAGGTCCTGCTGCCCGATCTTGACGTCGAGCTTGCCGCCCAGGAAGGACTGCTGGTACCACAGTTCGAACAGGCGTGTGGAGCGGTCGGCCTCGAAGCCGGAGACAGGGTTGTAAACGCTCAGGTGATCCTGCGAGATGGAGCGCCCGCGCAGCTGGAGCGCGCTGATGTTGAACAGCCCGCCCTTAAGGCCGATCAGCTTTTCCAGGTCGACGGTCAGCGTGGGCATGGTCATGCCGTCATAGGCGGGGCCGGTGCCCGAGCCGGAACCGTTTGGCCCGTCATTGCCCGATGGGTTGCCGCCCGTGGTGTTGCCCCACAGTTCGTCCACTTCCTGGATGTCCAGGGTTATGCCGTGGCGGGCCATCCAGTCACGCGCACCCCAGATATTGCCCAGCAGGTGGTCGCTCAGGTCGGGGTGGTCCGCATCGGGGGATTTGGCGGCTTCGGCCGCGCGCATGGAATCGCGCACCGTGGCCGGGTCCACCTCGGAGACAAGCGGACCGGAATTGCCAAGGCGGCGGCGGTCCTGTTCCAGCTGCGTTTCCGCGTTCTGTGCAAACGCCGCCGTGCTGGAGAGTAGAGATAAAGCCAGGGATACAAAAACAGTTTTGGAAACAAGACTGTTTTTTTGTACGCGCACGGGCTGCACATGGCGTGGCGTCAGACAGAAGGTTGACATCGGGCTGCGTCCTAAATGCGAATAATTATCAAAAACATTAATATGGGAATGGGGGATAAGTGAAATATGTTTTAATTGCAACCCTGAAATACAAAAAAGGGCAGGGATTTGGCACAATCCCTGCCCTTTACATAGTCAGTATTTAGGAAAAATTACTTCTGGGGGTAATTGAACGTAAAGGATTCGGTAAACGGCGCCCAAAAGCCCGGTGTTCCCGTTTCCTTGTCCGTGTGATGCAGGAACCCGTTGGTTTCGGGCGAGCTGTAGTGGAACACAACCGTGTAGGTGCCGGGGCCGTTCATTTTGACATTGTTGGCGTAATGCGCACCATCTTTTGCAGTCATGGCGTGCAGGATGCCTTCATTTTTCCAGGTGGAGCCCTTTTTGGTCAGGGTAAAGTCCACGCCAATATAGGGGACCCATGCGCCATCGGGAAAACCCCAGGGGTTGTCTGCCGTGGCGTGTACATCGGTTTCAAGGTGAATGGTGTCAGCACCCATGGCCATGTCCTTGGGCATGGGGGCCATCTCCACGCCAATCAGGTAGTTGGCGGCAATTTCCATATCATGGGCCTGTACGGGGCCGCCAATGGGGTATTCACGCGCCATGGCCGGGGCGGCACAGGCGGCGGAAAGAGCGGTCAGAACGGAAAAGACTTTGATGCTACGCTTCATTTCAGGTCTCTACGATCAGATGTGCCTTTTGGCACAAGGTTGAAGAGCTGTCTCTTATACACATCTCCGAGC
>CALCDN010000017.1 GCA_937900755.1 uncultured Acetobacter sp.
ATGCAGCCCAGAAAATTGCCGCCCTTGGCTGCGGTGCGGATTTGGCCGATGACGTCATCGGCGGTCAGGGGTTCAAAGTACAGGCGGTCGGAGGTGTCGTAATCGGTGGAGACCGTCTCGGGGTTGCAGTTGACCATAATGGTCTCGTACCCCGCCTCGCGCAGGGCGTAGGCGGCATGCACACAGCAGTAGTCGAACTCGATCCCCTGGCCAATGCGGTTGGGGCCACCACCAAGGATGATGATCTTTTCACGGTCCGTCGGGTTGGATTCACAGATGGGGGGGGCAAAATGCCCTTCATAGCTGGAATACATATACGGTGTGGCGGAGGCGAACTCGCCAGCACATGTGTCAATCCGGCGGTAAACCGGGGTCACGCCCGCTTCCGTGCGCAGCAGGGCCACTTCCTCGGGCTGGAGGCCCGACAGGCGGGAGAGCTGCACATCGGAAAAGCCGAGGGCCTTGAGGCGGCGCAGGTTTTGCGCGTCCTTTGGCAGGCCGTGGTGTTCCACCTCGCGCTCGGCACGGATGATTTTTTCCATCTCGCGCAGGAACCACGGCTCAAACTTGCTGGCTTCGTGAATGGCCTCGACCGACAGGCCGCAGCGCAGCGCCTGGGCCGCCATGAGAATACGCTCCGGCCGGGGCTGGGAGAGGGCGGCGCGGAACGCGTCCTCCCCGCCATCGCCGGGGGATTCCACCGGGTCCAGTCCGTGCAGGCCGGTTTCCATCGAGCGCAGGCCCTTCTGGAGTGCCTCGGGGAAGGAACGGCCAATGGCCATGGCTTCCCCAACCGACTTCATGGAGGTGGAGAGCAGGGCCGGGGCGCCGGGGAATTTTTCAAACGTGAAGCGCGGAATTTTGACCACGACATAGTCAATGGTCGGCTCGAAGGAGGCTGGAGTCGTACGCGTGATGTCGTTCTTCAGTTCATCGAGCGTATAGCCCACAGCCAGCTTGGCCGCGACCTTGGCAATGGGAAAACCCGTGGCCTTGGAGGCAAGGGCGGACGAGCGCGAAACACGGGGGTTCATCTCGATCACAACCATGCGGCCATCGGCGGGGTTGATGCCGAACTGCACGTTGGAGCCACCCGTTTCCACCCCGATGGCGCGCAGGCAGGCCAGCGATGCATCACGCATGCGCTGGTATTCCTTGTCGGTCAGGGTCAGGGCGGGGGCCACGGTAATGGAGTCCCCCGTATGGATGCCCATGGGGTCGATGTTCTCGATCGAGCAGATGATGATGCAGTTGTCCGCCGTGTCGCGCACAACTTCCATTTCGTACTCTTTCCAGCCCAGAACGGACTCCTCGACCAGCACTTCCGTGGTGGGCGAGGCATCCAGGCCGGAGAGCACAATCCGCTCGAACTCTTCGCGGTTATAGGCAATGCCGCCACCCGAACCCCCCATGGTAAAGGAAGGGCGGATAATGGTGGGGAAGCCAATTTTCTTGAGCGCCTCATGCGCTTCGGCCAGCGTGTGGGCAATAAAGCTGCGCGGGCTTTCAATGCCGATGGCGTCCATGGCCTCGCGGAATTTCTGGCGGTCTTCGGCGCGGTCGATCACATCGGCCTTCGCACCGATCAGCTCGACATTGTGCTTGTCCAAAAAGCCCGAGGCATGCAGCGCCATGGCCGTGTTGAGCGCTGTCTGCCCACCCATGGTCGGCAGTACCGCATCGGGTTTTTCCTTGAGGATAATGCGCTCGACCACTTCTGGCGTAATCGGTTCCACATAGGTGGCGTCCGCAAGGCCTGGGTCGGTCATGATGGTGGCGGGGTTGGAGTTGACCAGAATGACCCGGTACCCCTCCTCCCGCAGGGCCTTGCAGGCCTGTGCGCCGGAGTAGTCGAACTCGCACGCCTGACCGATAACAATGGGACCGGCGCCGATGATGAGGATGGAGCGGATGTCTGTCCGTTTGGGCATGATGCGTTCGGTCCTGTTAGTGCTTGACGCCGTTGGTGTCGATCAGGGTGACAAAGCGTTCGAACAGATAAAAACTGTCGGACGGGCCGGGGCTGGCCTCGGGGTGGTACTGCACGGAAAACGCCGCGTATCTGTCTGACGCCAGCCCTTCGTTCGAGCCATCAAACAGGCTTACGTGGGTGACATGGGCTGTGTCGGGCAGGGTTTTGGCATCCACGGCAAAACCGTGGTTCTGGCTGGTAATTTCCACCTTGCCGGTTGCAAGGTCCTGCACGGGCTGGTTAGCGCCCCGGTGGCCGCGTTCGAGCTTGTAGGTTTTCGCACCCAGTGCCTGCGCCAGCAACTGGTGGCCAAGGCAGATGCCAAACAGCGGTATGCCCGCTTCGAGCACGGCGCGGATGGCGGGCACGGCGTAACTGGCGGTGGCGGCCGGGTCACCCGGACCGTTGGAGAGGAACACGCCTTCGGGCTTGAGGGCGAGGATCTGCTCACCCGTGGTGGTGGCGGGCACTACGGTTACGTCGCACCCGGCACTGACAAGGCAGCGCAGGATGTTGCGTTTTGCCCCGTAATCCACCGCCACAACCTTGCGGCGCTTGCCCGTGGGGGCGGCGATGTTGGCAGGCCATGACCACACACCCTCGGACCACGCATAGGGGGCGGCGCAGGTAACCTGCTTGGCAAGGTCCATGCCCTCCAGCCCTGGCCATGCGGCAACTTCGGCCGCAATGGCGTCCAGGGCAAACCTGCCATCGGCGGGGAAGACGAGGGCTGCGGTCTGCGCGCCGCCATCGCGGATTTTCAGGGTCAGGCTGCGGGTGTCCACGCCAGCAATGCCGGGGGTGCCGTGCTGCTTGAGCCATGCGTCCAGGCTGCTGGTCGCGCGCCAGTTGGCCTGCTCGGTCGGGTCTTCCTTGACCACAAGCCCAAGGGCTGCGGGGCGCGTGGCCTCGTCATCGAGCACATTCGTGCCGACATTGCCGATATGGGGGAAGGTAAAGGTGATGACCTGCCCGGCAAAGGAGGGGTCGGTCAGGGTTTCCTGGTACCCGGTCATGCCGGTGGAAAAGCAGATTTCCCCAATGGCGGGCTTGGGTGTGAAGGCGCCAAAGCCTTTCCCCCACAATACGCTGCCATCAGCGAGAACAAGAGCGGCGGTCGCGCCATCCGGGCGGGCTTGAGGCATGGATGATCCTGTCTGGCTGCCTCCCGCAAGCGGGGAGGGTCTGTCTGTAACTGTGGGTGTGGGCTGGAGGTCCTGGAGGGAAAGACCCGTGGCCTGGGCAATGGCAGGCCAATGGCGGGAGGGAATGGCCTGCGCCTGCCGCCATTTGCGAATGGCCTCGGTGCCAACGCCGGTCAGCCGCGCTGTGGCGTCTGCTCCGCCAATGCGGGCTATAATGGTGTCGATTGACATGGGCATGTGCAAAATGGTTCCTCCCGGAGCGTTCTTTTAGCAGCATGTCCGGGAGGTGGGAAGAAATTTCCCATGTAACGGGGGGATGCGCGCAAGGGAGTGGGAAGTTTTTTCCCAAGGTGGGATTTTCGGCCACGCAGGGGGTGCCTGTTTTTGCCGTAGCACTTTTTGCCATGGCGGGTGATATGGTGCCGACCACCATGAATAGAGCAGATTTGGAGCATAGAGAACCATGACCCTACGCGAAAGCCTGATGGCAGACCTGAAAACCGCAATGAAGGCGGGCGAAAGCGCGCGCGTTGCAACCATTCGCATGGTCACGGCCAAGCTCAAGGATGTGGAAATCGCGGGCCGTGCGAAGGGGAATGAGGGGCTGAGCGAGGAAGAGGGTGTTTCCGCCCTGCGCGGCATGATCAAGTCCCGCACGGAATCCTCCACGTTGTACCGCGATGCCGGACGCCCGGAACTGGCGGACAAGGAAGATGCGGAAATTGCCGTGATCCGTGGCTACCTGCCGCCCGAACTGGACGAGGCCACCCTGAACGCCGCCGTGGCCGAAGCCATGGCGGCCACGGGGGCTGCCTCCATGAAGGATATGGGCAAGGTCATGGGTGTGCTCAAAGGCAGGTTTGGCGCAGCACTGGACATGGGCCGCGCAAGTGCTGCCGTAAAAGCGCTGCTGGGTTGAGCTTCAGGGTGGCATCTGTTCCAAATGGCCATTGATTCCAATTTTCTGGATGAACTGCGTGCCCGCACGCCCATAACGTCCGTGATCGGGCGCAGGGTCAAACTCGCGCGCTCGGGCCGGAACTGGAAAGGGTGCTGCCCGTTCCACGGGGAAAAAACCCCCTCGTTTTATGTGTATGACGACCATTTCCACTGCTTTGGCTGTGGCGTGCATGGTGATGTGATCTCCTTTGTCATGCAGATGGAGGGCAAGAACTTTCCCGAGGCGGTGGAGGAGCTATCCTCCGCCGCAGGCATGGAGGTGCCAAAGGATACCCGCGCCACGCGTGAGGAGGTGGCGCATGTGCGCTCGCTCGAAGACGTGCTGGAGGCGGCGCAGGCCGTATGGTCGGCAGCACTCTACAGGCCCGAGGGCCGCGCGGGGCTGGACTACCTGCTCGGACGCGGGCTGACGCGGGAGACCGTGGCGGCCTTTGGTCTGGGCTGGGCCAGTGCGGGGCGTGGCCATCTGGTGGAAGCCCTTGCCCCGCAGGGCATTACCCCCGAGCAGATGGCCCAGGCCGGGCTGATGCGGGTGGATGAGGATGGGCAACCAAAGGGCGAGCTGTTCTGGGGGCGTGTGACGTTTCCCATACGGGACCGCAAGGGGCGGCTTGTTTCCTTCGGGGGGCGTATTCTGGGCGATGGGCAGCCCAAATACCTGAACGGGCCGGAAACCCCGCTGTTTTCCAAACGCAGGCTTTTGTTTGGGCTGGACCGCGCCCGTGCGGCCGTGCGTGCGCCAAGGCCAAAGGGTGTTACGGCCCCGGACCTGATCGTGGTGGAAGGGTATATGGATGTCATAGCCCTGCAGCAGGCGGGCTTTACGGGGGCGGTGGCTCCCTTGGGCACGGCCCTGACACCTGAGCAGCTGGATGTGCTGTGGCAGGTCGATCGTGCGCCTATCCTGTGTTTTGATGGTGATGGCGCAGGCAGGCGGGCCGCGGTCAAGGCGGCGGAAACCGGGCTGCCCCTGCTGGCGCCTGACCACACGTTGCGCATATGCCTGCTCCCCGATGGGGAGGACCCCGACAGTCTGGTGCGCCAGCGGGGGGCTGCGTTTGTGGCGGAGTTTTTTGCTGGGGCAGCCCCCCTGTCCAGCGTGCTGTTTGACCTGCTGGTGGGTGGGGCAAGCCATCCTGGGCCGGAGGAACGGGCCGCCCTGCGGCGCAGGTTGACCGATGTTGCGGCCCTTATCCCCGACAGGGCCCTGGCCTCCGAATACCGCGCAACACTGCTGGACCGGTTTTTTGCAACCTTCCGCCAGCAGGGGCGCGGGAAGCAGAAGGGGGGTGCTTCCGCATTTGCGGTGCCGGGGGCTGTGCGGGATTCGCACACGGTTGATTTGAACCACGAGCGGGAGTTGCAGCGGCTCATGCTGCTGTTGCTGGTTGAGCACCCCCAACTGGTAAGGGAAGTGGAAGAAGCCCTGTGCCGCCTTGACTTGCCAGTGGATTTTGCGCCATTGCGTGGTGTGCTGCTGGATTTGTCGGCCGAGGGTCACCTGCCCCAGACGGGGGATGACCTGCGAGCATGGCTGGGGGAGCACGGGCAGGAGGCAACTCTGACGCCACTCATGCGTGTTGATGGCACGGGCCTGAGCCATGGGGACGTGGAGAGTGTTGCCGCCAGAACACGATGGTGGCATTTTTACGGCTTGTTGTACCGTGACCAGTTCATACGCGAGGTTACGGACGATGCGGCCCGTTTTTGTTTGGAAAAAACGGGAGATACCAGCCAGTGGCAGAGATTACAGGCGCGGCTGGAGGCCATGGAGCGCCTGCGCCGTGGCGGACTGGATGATACGGATATCTGAGCCTGGGCTGAATGTTCCTGAGGGTGTTCCTCTTGACTTCGTGCTCAGTATATCCCACGTCCTGCCCGCCCCGAATAACGTGAACAGTGTAGTGTGGTAAACTGGTCGTTCTGTATCCTGTCCAGGATGCAGATGGGGGGAGGAGCAGGTCTGGCATGGCGACAAAAACGGCATCAACGAACGCAGCGCAGGAACAGGATGGTGATTCCAGCCTGTTGGATACTCAGTCATCCGCGGTCAAAAAGCTGATCGCAAAAGGGCGCGAGCGGGGATGCATCACGTTTGATGAGCTGAATGCCGTCCTGCCGCAGGATAAAATGTCCTCCGAACAGATCGAGGACATTATGGCCGTCCTGTCCGAGATGGGTATTCAGGTAGTCGAAAGCGAAGAGAGCGAAGAAGGCGAAGCGCAGAAGCCTGCCGAAGACGATGAAGAATCGGATGAGGAAGAGCCCGAAGCCGAGGCCGATGCGGAAAGTCCCGCCGCTGGTAATGTGAACGAAAGTGCCGGTCGCACGGATGACCCCGTTCGCATGTATCTGCGCGAGATGGGCACGGTCGAACTGCTCTCCCGCGAAGGCGAAATCGCCATTGCAAAGCGGATCGAGGCTGGCCGGGACGAAATGATCGGCGGCCTGTGCGAAAGCCCGCTGACCTTCCGCGCCATTATCTCGTGGCATGAAAAAATCCGTAACAATGAAATGCTTCTGCGTGACATTGTGGACCTTGAAGCCATGCAGAGCGGCGGTCCGATGGAAGAAGGGACCGAGGGAAGCGAGGGCGAAGCCTTTGCCGAATCCGAGACTGAAGAGGCGGAAGAGCCCGATACCGAATCCGAAGGTGACATTGAGGGTGAAGGCAGCGGCCTGTCGCTTTCAGCACTTGAAGAAAAGCTCAAGCCCGAAATTCTGGCCCATTTTGCTGAAATCGAACCGTTGTACGAGGCCCTGCGCAAATTGCAGGTCCACCGGATTGAAGCCCTGACCTCTGGCGAGGATGTGGACGGCGCGTTCGAGGACAATTACATCGCCCTGCGTGACCAGCTGGTGAGCAAGGTTGAGCAGGTTCACCTGCACAACAACCGGATTGAAGACCTGGTGGCCCAGCTCAAGCTGATGTTCCAGCGCCTGAACGTGCTGGAAGGGCGCATGCTGCGTCTGGCTGAAAGCTGCCGTGTTTCCCGCGATGATTTCTTGATGAAATACCGTGGCCGCGAACTGGATCCGGGCTGGATGGACATGGCCTCCGCCCTGCCGGGCCGGTCATGGAAGAACTTCGTGGCCAAGCATGCCCCGACTGTTGTGGATTTGCGCAACAATGTGGCGGGCCTGGCGCAGGAAACCGGCCTGCCAATTGGTGAGTTCCGGCGTGTTTACGCAACGGTCGCTCGTGGCGAGCGCGATTCCGCACGGGCCAAAAAGGAAATGATCGAAGCCAACCTGCGGCTGGTGATTTCCATTGCCAAAAAATACACCAACCGTGGTCTCCAGTTCCTTGACCTGATCCAGGAAGGCAATATTGGCCTGATGAAGGCGGTGGACAAATTCGAATACCGCCGTGGCTACAAGTTTTCCACCTATGCCACGTGGTGGATCAGGCAAGCCATTACCCGCTCCATTGCGGATCAGGCCCGCACAATCCGTATTCCCGTGCACATGATCGAGACCATCAACAAGCTGGTGCGGACCTCGCGCCAGATGCTGCATGAGATCGGCCGCGAACCCGCACCTGAAGAACTGGCTGAAAAACTGGGCATGCCGCTTGAAAAAGTGCGCAAGGTGCTCAAGATCGCCAAGGAGCCGATTTCTCTCGAAACGCCGATCGGGGATGAAGAAGACAGCCACCTCGGAGACTTCATCGAGGATAAGTCAGCAGTCATCCCGCTTGACGCAGCGATCCAGACCAACCTGCGCGAGGCAACGACGCGGGTTCTGGCCTCCCTTACCCCGCGTGAGGAACGTGTCCTGCGGATGCGCTTTGGCATTGGCATGAACACCGACCATACGCTTGAAGAAGTCGGCCAGCAGTTCAACGTAACCCGTGAGCGTATTCGCCAGATTGAAGCCAAGGCGTTGCGCAAACTCAAGCACCCCAGCCGGAGCCGCAAGCTGCGTTCCTTCCTGGATGATAACTGATCTAGGCTTTCTCCAGCCGGTTACGCGCATGAAGGTCATGGTCACCTTCATGCGCATGAACCACCCGCCCCGAACACCCGTGCTGGTGCTGCCACAGGGCTGGGCGTTTGAAGATGACGTGCATTTGTCCGTTACCCAGTATCGGACCCTGCATTTTGGTGTGGGGCGGCACTGCTGCTGGTGGATGCGGCAGGTCCTTTCCGACAAGGCCCTGGGGCACCTGCTGGCCACGGCTCCCATAAAAGTTGGCCTGCTGCGCGAGCAGGGGCATATCCGCGGGTTTTACGAACTGAACCTGACCGACCCGCAGGATATCAACCTGGCCTATTTTGGCCTGCTGCCCGAAGCGATAGGGCAGGGGGTTGGCCGGGCTTTTCTGGATGGCGTGCTGCGCAGGGCCTGGGCTTGCGGCCCCAAACGCGTGCGGGTGAACACCTGCACGGCTGACCACCCCCGCGCCCTGCCGCTGTACAGGCAGATGGGGTTTGAGGTGATCCGGCGCGTGGAGGAGGAGTGGGATGTGCCAGACCGGCTTGGTCTGGATATTCCGGCCCATCTGCGCTGTTAAAGTCCTTGCATTTTCGGGTGGGGTGTGGTTGACACTCCCTTTCCCTGCCGGGCTCAGGCATTGGTCCGGCTATACCCTTGGTTTCTGGCTTGTTCAGAGGCACCGCTGCCGAAAGGGTTCGGCGCGGGTGGGTTGATTGTATCCGAAGGGAGCAAACATGCCACTTTATGAAAGCGTGCTTATTGCACGTAACGATATTTCTCAGCAGCAGGTGGACGCCATTCTGGACGGTATTGCCGCCCAGATCGAAGCGGATGGCGGTGCCGTTCGCAAGCGTGAATACTGGGGCCTGCGCAGCCTTGCATACCGCATTAAAAAGAACCGCAAGGGCCACTATGCTCTTCTGGGTCTGGAAGTGCGCTCCGAGCTGCTCAAGGAAATTGAACGCCAGCTGTCCCTCAATGAAGACGTCCTGCGTCTGCTGACGCTGCGTGTCGATGAAATTGACGAAGCACCGTCCCCCGTTCTGTCCCGCAAGGGCGAAGATCGTGGCGAACGCGGCAGCTTCCGTGGTGGCGCCAAGCCAGCTGGTGGGCGTTTTGAAAGCGGCCGTGGTGGCCGTCGCGGTGGCGACGACCGGATTGCTGACCAGCCAGAAAACGCAGCGGAGTAATTCAGATGTCTGAAACCACGGAAATCAATCCCGCCGCCCGTCGTCCGGCTGTTGGCGCTCGTCGTCCGTTCTACCGCCGTCGCAAGTCCTGCCCGTTCTCCGGCCCCAACGCGCCGAAGATCGACTACAAGGACGTGCGTCTGCTCAGCCGCTTCCTTTCCGAACGTGGAAAGATCGTGCCGAGCCGTATCACGGCGGTTTCCGCAAAAAAGCAGCGTGAGCTGGCGCAGGCTATCAAGCGCGCCCGCTTCCTGGCTCTGCTTCCTTACGTTGTAAGCTGAGGGGAACAACCATGGCTGCTACAGAAGTAATCCTGCTCCAGCGCGTCGCACATCTGGGTCAGATGGGTGATGCGGTAAAGGTTCGTCCGGGTTATGCCCGCAACTACCTGCTGCCGCAGGGCATGGCCATTCGTGCGAATGACGCCAACCGCGCTCGCTTTGACCGCGAACGTGCCCAGCTCGAAGCGCAGAACATCAAGAACCGTGAAGAAGCCGAACGTCTGTCCGAACGGATGGAAGGTCTGGCGGTTGTCCTGATCCGTCAGGCTGGTGACAGCGGCAGCCTGTATGGCTCCGTGAGCCCCCGCGATGTGGCGCAGTCCGTGACGGAAGCTGGTTTTACCATCTCCCGCCAGCAGGTCTCCCTTGCGCACCCCATCAAGTCCCTGGGGCTTTATGAGGTCAAGGTTGCCCTGCACCCGGAAGTTGTCGTGTCTGTTATCGTTAACGTTGCCCGTTCGCAGGAAGAAGCTGAACGTCAGGCACGTGGCGAAGCGACCTCCGTGGAAGAGGAAGCCACTCTGGCCGGTGACGAAGCCTTTGTTGAAGGCGAAATCGTTGCTGACGTGGAAGACACCGAAACTCAGGACGCAACGGCCTGATTTTTCGCTTTCGCGCATGTGTAAAAAGAGGATCGGCTTTGGCCGGTCCTTTTTTTTTGTCGGTTTGTCCGTTTCGTTCTATGGAGTGACAGGATATTTTTAAACATAGGGAAATTTCTGCATGAAGCGCGTTCTGGACCCGATCTTGCGGCATTTTGTGGAATCCGGCTCCTTGCGCGTGATATGGCCAGATGGTGCAAGCAGCACTTACGGGGGCAAAAAACCCGGACCGCAGGCCGGCGTGCATTTGAAAAACGCGGCAGCGGTCAAGGCTTTGGTGTTCAACCCCGGCCTGGCGTTTGGCGAAGCCTATATGGATGGTTTTCTCGCCCCCCAGGACTGCACGCTCTATGACCTGCTGCACCTGCTCATGCTCAACGCCATGAACCCTTCGGGGCATATAACGGAGCAGCTTTCCGCGGCATTGCGGTATGTGCGGCGTGGCTGGATACAGTTTAACTCCACCTCGCGCTCCAGGCAGAACGTGGCCCATCATTATGATCTGGGTAATAGCCTGTATGCACTGTTCCTGGACAAGGACTGGCAGTATTCCTGCGCCTATTTTCACACCGGGCAGGAAACGCTGGATGAGGCGCAGGACGCCAAAAAACACCATATCGCAGCCAAGCTCAAACTTGACCGGCCTGGGCTGGAGGTGTTGGACATAGGGTGTGGCTGGGGGGGCATGGCTCTTACGCTGGCCAGGGATTACGGGGCGGTCGTTACCGGCATTACCCTTTCGGAAGAGCAACTGGCTTTTGCCCGCCAGCGCGCGCACGACGAAGGGCTTACCGGACAGGTCAATTTTGAACTGCTGGATTACCGCCACCTGAAACGCAGGTTTGACCGTATTGTCTCTGTTGGCATGTTCGAACATGTGGGGGTGGGGCATTACAAGGCGTTTTTTGAGACGGTCCGTAACGCCTTAAAGCCCGATGGCATCGCCCTGATCCATTCCATAGGCCGGAGTGATGAGCCAGGGACGACCAACCCGTGGATGAACAAATACATCTTCCCCGGTGGGTACTCCCCTGCATTGAGCGAGGTTTTTTCCGCCGTGCAGCAGACCGGGCTGTGGGTTACGGATTGCGAGATCCTGCGCCTGCACTACGCCAGAACAATTGCCATCTGGCATGAACGCTTTGCCGCCCGCCGCGCGGAAGCCGTGGCCATGTATGATGAGCGTTTTGCCAGAATGTTCGAGTTCTACCTGGTTGCGGCCGAACTGGCTTTTCGTGTGCAGGGGCACATGAATTTCCAGTTGCAGCTTTCGCCCTCCATCAGCGCGGTGCCATACACCCGCGATTACATGGTCGATGCGGAAAGAAGCAAAACTGCGGGCTGACTAGCCAAGGGCCAGGTGCGCATGCGCCAGTTGGTCGAACTCTGCAATACTCAGGGTTTCGGCCCGGCGGGTGCCATCTATCTTGGTGGCGGCCAGCAGTTTTTCCCCGTTCAGGCTTTTGAGCGAACCCCGCAGCATTTTGCGCCTTTGGCCAAAGGCTGCGGCGGTTACGCGCTCCATGGCCTTGAACAGGGCGGGGGAGGGCTGGTTTTTGTGCGGAGTAATGCTGGCAACAGCCGACCAGACGGCAGGTGGTGGTGTAAAGGCGCCCGGCGGCAGCTTCATCACCACGGCGCAGTCCGCGCACCATTGGCTTAAAACAGCCAGACGACCGTAATGGTCGCTATCGGGGGCGGCGCAGATCCGCTCCGCCACCTCCCACTGGAACATAAGGGTCAGCCGCTCCCACGCAGTCCCCTGCCGCAGCCACCCTATGAGCAGGGGGGTGGCAACATTGTAGGGCAGGTTGGCAATAACCTGCCTTGGCGTGGGGCAGAGTGTTGTCAGGTCGTGTTTGAGGGCATCGGCTTCGACCACGCTCAGGCGGTCGGGGTAAAATTGGACCAGTTCCTCAATCACCGCCACGGCGCGCGTGTCCAGCTCCACGGCGGTAACCGTGCTGGCTCCAGCCGCCAGCAGCGAGCGCGTAAGGCCACCCGGTCCGGGGCCAACTTCGACTATATGCTGCCCGGCAAGGGAGCCGGCAAGGGCTGCTATATGGTCGGTAATACCCGGGTCGAGCAAAAAATGCTGGCCCAGAGCCTTGCGGGCATCCAGTTCGTGCCTGCGAATGACGTCGCGCAGGCTTTCCAGTTCGGGAGGCAGGGTTACGCCCCTTTCAGTTTGACATGCATGTCAATCATGGCGCGGCGGTGCAGGTCGCTGTCTAGCTGGCGGGCTGTCTGCTCCACGCGTTCGTTCATCAACTGGTCGGCAATTTCGCTGGGAGAGCGGTTGGAAAAGTTCTTTTCCGTCTTGGCGCAGACCATCAGCAGGTCAATCCCCTCGCGCGAGACCATGGGGCGGGATGCCTGACCAATGGGGAGATCCGCCAGAACAGACTGCATCTGCGGGTTCAGGCGCTCCAGGGGCATTTCACCCGGATTGGTTGGCCGTTTTTCCCCTTCGGCCTTGTTGGCGGCTTCCATTTCCGTGCAGCTATGGGTTGTCTGGATGATGTGCATGGCCTTTTGCAGGGCGGCTTCTTGCTGCGGGGTAACATGCTGGGGGTCCAGAGGTGTGTCAAACGGCACAAAAACCTGGCGGATATCAATCATATGCCCCATTTCCTTGCCGACAACCCGCTTGCCATTCAAGGAAACAATCAAAAACCCGCCGGGCACGGTAATGGGGTTGGAAACAGCCCCGACGCCAACAGGCATTTGCCGGACAATGTCCACAACACTGGGGTCCAGCTCATCTTCTTGCACCCAACCCATGGAGCCGCCATCCAGCGCGGTCTGGCTTTGGGAAAACTGGGCGGCGACAATGGGGAAGGGCGCGCCCTTATGCAGTTCGTCAATAACCGTATTGGTAAAGGCGAGTTCCTCTTCCGAATGACGGGGGTCGTCCACCTTGACGAAAATTTCGCTTATTTCATATTCCGTCCGGCCTTCTTCGCGCTTCAGTGCGGCCTGGCGCTGGGCGATGTCACCCGCGGACACGCGCGAGCGGGGGCCAAGCTCCTGCCGTAGAACCTGAATCCAGCCGATTTGCACACGAAGCTGGTCGATGAGGGTGGTCAGGGAGACGCCATCCTGTGCAAGGTGGCTGCGCAGGGTGCCTTCGGGCATGCCATTGCGTTTTTCAATATTCCCGATGGCTGCTGCAATCTGTTCGGGAGCGATATTGATGTGGCGGCTCAGGATTTCCTGCGTGCGCAGTTTTTCATCAATCATCTGGCGGATGATCTGTGGGCGCAGGCGGGCCATCAGGTCATCGGAGACAGGCAGGCCGGTGGAGAGGGCAAACAGCTTGCCACGGTTGTCCACGTCTCTTTTGGTCAGGGGAATACTGTTCACAACCGCGACAATCATGTCATCGGGTTCAGGCTGCACCTCGGGTGCGGGGGCCGGTTTGGCAGCAGGTGCGTGGTGGTGGGTCGCCGCCAGCGCGGCACGGGGTGCCGCCGCACAGACCGGCAAAGCCAGCGCGGTAAGAGAACAACAGGCCAGTGTTAAGGGGCGCAGACGCATACGGAACGGTCTTTCAGCTTTCTGCCATATCAGAACGATCAGTTGGTGATACCGGAGATGGCACTATTTTTGAAGCGGTTCTTACTTGAGGCCAAAAGCCCCCAGCGTTTTAAGGCTTACCGTGACCAGAAAGGTCGAGTTACGTTGCTGCCCACCGATGGTGGTGTATTGCTTCAGATACATGAAGTCGACACCGAAACAGTCGTTGTCATACCCTAAATCCCCCCCGAGGGAGACAAAATCCTTGCGAGAAAGGCTGCGCCGGGCAAAGCCCGAAGCGTGCCAGTTCCGCCAGTCCACCGAAACACCGCCACTCAGCTCGCTGGTCTGTTGCGTGTATAGCTGGTTGGGCGAATAGGCACGATAATTGGTGGCAAAATAATAGTAGGGCGTGACGGGTTCATAAATATAGCCACCACGAATACGGAAGTGCGGTATCCCCGTGCTGAAGAGCGCATCCCCGAAGTTGATCTTGGTTGTGTGCGGGTCCAGCCGCATGCGGGCGGTAAAGTCAAAATACTGGTTGGGTATGACGCGCGCACGGGCCACAATATCGGAGGCATGGTGGTCCAGCCCGGAGTAGGGGAGCATGTCATGCGTGATGTGCTCCTGAAAACTTTCCCCCGCCAGCAGGTCCACAACATGGCCGTTCCATGTCCAGTTGGCATGAACCCCTACATTGCCGCGCAATCCGCCATCCAGCCTGTCCGTGCCCTGGTACCGGTTGAGGGAGAACAGCGTGCTGTCCGTAAATTCGTAGGCCATGCTGTCTTCATTGGGGATCAGGTCATTCAGGCCGCCACCGGTGTTGGGGGCATAGATGCCCTGAACAATCGGCTCGATCAGCTGCGTGCCCCGACCGCGTCCGAAAGTCCGTACGAAAGGCCAGTTGGTTTTCAAGGCGATGGTTGGCAGAACCTGCCCGCTCACGCTTGTGCGGACCGTATTGTAATAAGCTGGCTGCTGGTACAGCTTGCGGGCGCGGTAAACCATTGAGTCCAGGCGCAGGGTCAGCAGGAACTGCTGGCCCATTTTGGTGTGGAACGGCCGGTTCCAGTTGAGCTGGAGTTCCCCGCGCTGGTCGGAAACCCCGTTGTCACGCTTGACGTTGAAGTCCGTGGTGTTGACGCTCAGACGCCCCCCCAGAATATCGGGCTGGCCCGTAAAGCTGTAGGTATAGCGGGGCAGGACAAGTGGCAGGTCCGTGTTGTGAATGACGCCCTGGTTCAGCCCCTGATAGTATTGCCCGTCCAGGCGGCTGTAGGAGCCGGTGCCAAACCCTTCCAGATAGGCGTTGGACTGGAGGGTATCCGCCCCATAACCCTGCACGCGGTAGTCACGCATGTAGTTGGCCGAACTGGCGAGGTTGATGTTTGCGCCCCCCCGCCAGTACTTGTTGATGGCGAAGTTGCCGCTGGCGAATATATGGCCTTGCACGCCATGGTTGCCGCCACTGTTTTCTTCCACGCCAAAGCCGTTGGTGTAGGTTTCGGGCCGGTGGGTGTCGTAGGCGAGCCCCCCCCGGACGATCAACTGGCCAAAGTTCAGGTGGTTGCGGTAGATGCCGCTGAGTTGTGGCCCGGTTTCTGTGGCGAACAGCCCCTGTACGCTCAGGTCCGACTGTTCGTTGATGACCCAGTAGTAGGGGATTGTAAAATAGGTGCCCAGGTAGCGGTCATGCGGTGTGACGCCAGGCATGAGAAAACCGCTGCGCCGTTTGGCGGAGGGGTCGGTCATGGAAAAATAGGGAAGATAAATGACCGGAATACCCAGAATATCCAGATAGGCGTCACGGAAATCTATTTTCTGGTGTTCAAGGTCCTGCGTCGCGTTGAAGGCGCGGAACTGCCAGAAGGGTGGGCGGGTTTTGTCTTTTTCGCAGATTTCGCAGGCCGTGTACACGACGCGGCTCAGGTCGTTGATTTTGCCGCCGGTGCGCCGCATGCCGTTTGCGGCCATTTTGGCGTTATCTGGCATGGTGGTGTTAACATGGAGCATGATGCCGTTCTTCATGCCGCCTGTCAGTTCGGCATAATGGGCATAGACGACCGAGCCATCAGGCTGGATGGTTGCAACATTTCCACGCGCGGCAATAACGCCTGTATCGCGGTCATATACAATCTTGTCCGCGCGCAGGACGTGGTCGCCCTGCCAGACCTGCACGTTGCCTGTCCAGGTTACGGTATGTTCGACATCGTTGTAATCAACCTTGTCAGCCTGAAACGTGGCCGGGTCATCGGGGGAAGATGTCCGGCCTGTGTTGATGTGCATGGATTGGGGCTTGAACTGGGCAAGAGCCGTTCTGGGATGGCTGACGACCAGGCATGCCGCAACGCTCCCCAGTGCTGTTGCAGCACTCAGGGTGGAGCGGCGGCGCAGCAGGGCACTGCAAAAAGGCCGGAGCGCCAGAAACAATCAGCCATCCTCCAGATGAAGAAGTAGTGCAACAGCAAGGCAAAGCCCGGCAAGGGTAGGCGCCCATGCAGCCAGAACGGGGGGAAGCGCTCCTGACTTTCCAAACTGCTCAGCAACTTTGGATATGGTGAAAAGCAGAAAACCCACCATAACGCCAGACCCAACCATTTTGGCGACGCCCCCCCTGCGTGAAGGACGCATGGAAAAGCCAGCCGAAACCAGGGCCATGGTGCCAGCAAGCATAGGTAATGCCAGCAGGGACTGAAAATGAATACGGTGCCGGAT
>CALCDN010000018.1 GCA_937900755.1 uncultured Acetobacter sp.
GCCATGACCCATGTATCTTTGGAGCCGCCACCTTGGGACGAATTGACGACCAGGGAGCCTTTGCGCAAGGCAACGCGCGACAAACCACCGGGCATGACCCAGACAGACTGCCCGGTTACGGCAAACGGCCTGAGGTCCACATGGCGGGCCTCCACGGAATTGCCGCACAGTGTTGGCGTCACGGACAGGCCGATTGTGGGCTGGCTGATATAGTTCCCCGGATTGTCCCGTAATTTTTGGCTAAAATCGTCCAGTTCAGTCTGTGTTGCCTGCGGGCCGATGATCAGCCCGTAGCCACCGGATTCCCCCACAGGTTTGACAACGAGTTTATTCAGGTTGGCCAGAGTATAGGCCAGACCTTCGGGTTCTGCGCATATGTGGGTTTCCACGCTGTCCAGAATAGGCTCTTCATCCAGGTAGTAGCGGATAATGCGCGGCATATAGGCGTAAACAGCCTTGTCGTCCGCAACGCCCGTGCCCAGTGCGTTGGCCAGAGTAACATTCCCCCGCCGGTATGCCTCCACCAGCCCTGGCACTCCCAGCAGGCTGTCCGGGTTGAAGGCAAGCGGATCGAGGAATTCATCATTAAGGCGGCGGTAGATGGAGTGGACGGGCTTTGGCCCCATGACGGTGCGCATGAACACCTTATGGTCATCCACAAACAGGTCCTTGCCCTCTACTAGAGGCACGCCCATCTCCCGGGACAAGAAAACATGTTCAAAATAGGCGGAATTATAAATGCCGGGCGAAAGCAGGACAACCTGCGGGTCATCCACCCCCTCCGGCGCGACCTCGCAAAGCGCATTGTGCAGGCGCGGGCCATATTCCTCAACCGAGCGTATGGGCAGGCCAGATGCCAGATCGGGCATGAGCCTGAGCATCATATGCCTGTTTTCTATCACGTAGGAGACGCCAGAAGGGGTGCGGGCGTTATCCTCCAGCACCAGAAAACGCCCCTGCTGGTCCCGAATGAGGTCGGTGCCGTTAATATGCACATAAACCCCCCCGGGTACTGCCAGGCCGACCATAGCCTGGCAATAATTGGCATTTTGCAGCACCAGTTCGGGTGGAACAACGCCATCGTTGAGGATATGCCGCTCATGGTAAATGTCGTGCAGAAAAAGGTTAATGGCCTGGATACGCTGCTGGACGCCACGCTCAACATGCTGCCACTCATCCGCGGTGATAATGCGCGGGATGGCGTCAAAGGGTAAAATGCGGTCAATGGCCTCACGGTCGGTATAAACGGTAAAGGTAATGCCCATTCGATAGAGCTGCGCTTCGGCCGAGGCGGTCCTGTTTTGAAGTTCCTGTATCTGGAGCGTCGAGAGGCGGTTTTTCACGCACTCAATAATGGGCGGGGAAGGCGCGTTACGGTTCATCAATTCGCAAAAAAAATCGGGAGCGACGTAGTTTTCCAGCAATCCGCGCGTTGGGGGAGGGGCAAGGTTTAAAGCGTTCGTCATAAAGGCCTCCCATCTGGCGTACTGGACTGGAGTTGTGGATGGTCCCGCGCGCCAAAACGTTTCGATAATGCATTAACGGAGCAGGATTCACGGCGTTTGCCAAGCACAAAATACGCACTCACATTTTGTTTGAACAAACTCGCATGGGTCCCTTGCGTGCGGTGCACAGAATGTTATGATTTTGCGCTGAATTATTGTTCTGATATCCAAACAGATGGCAGCAACAAATTGCGTCGGGTCGCAAAAAGAGCAGGACCGTATTTTTGATGAGTTCACACGTCACGCTTTTGCACCGGACTTGCTATCGTTACGACCGTCCCGTTACCATGGGGCCGCAGATAATACGCCTGCGTCCCATGCAGGCCAGCCGCACACCCATTGAATCATACGGCCTGCATATCAAGCCCGAGGGCTTCAACCTGCGGTGGGAACGCGATTCCTGCGGTAACGATGTCGCCTGTGTCGGTTTTGTGGACCGGCTTACGCATTTTGACATCGAAGTCTCTCTGGTCGCGGACATGACCGTTTATGACCCGCTGCTCCAGACCCGCTCAAGCGAAGACCGGGAGGATATGCCTGTGGAGGCCTATCTTGCCCAGCCGGATTGCGGGCAGGAGGTCGTGGATTTTCTGGCCCGCCACCCCGTGGGTGAAGGGGGGGATTTTCTGGGTGACATGATGGCGCTCAACCGTGGCATTGCCCAACGGATTACCTATCAAAGGCGCCTCAAGCCCGGGGTGTGGTCCCCGGAGGAAACCTTGCGCAAAGGTTCTGGCTCCTGCCGTGACAGTGCGTGGCTTTTTGTCAATCTTGCGCGCTACAGGGGGCATGCCGCACGGTTTGTTTCCGGTTATCTGATCCAAAGTGCGACAACATCGGACGGGGAGGAGGTCCTTACGGGGGACCTGCACGCATGGACCCAGATTTTCATACCCGAGCGGGGCTGGATGGGGTTTGACACCACATCAGGGGTGCTCACGGGCGAGGGACACATTCCGTTGGCAGTTGCCGCCAGGCCAGAAAACGCGGCCCCTGTTTCGGGGCTGCTGGACTGGTGCGAAGCAAGCTTTAATGTTTCCATGCAGGTCCAGCGCCTGTTTACATGATAAATAGGGCCTGATGTGACTATTCAGGACCGCATGGCGGACGGGGAGAGTGCAGGATGAAGCGTTTTACCTGCCAGTCCTGTGGGCAATTACTGTTTTTTGAAAATACCCGCTGCGACCAGTGCGGCACGGCTCTGGGCTACATGCCCGAGGTCGAAAACCTTGTCGCGCTCGTGCCGGAAGGGCAGGGATTATGGCGCTCCGTGGCGTGTCATGGCGCGGAGGAAAGCCATGCATTTTGCGCCAATCACGCCTATGACGTGTGCAACTGGATGCTTCGCCCCTCACACGACCGGGGTATTTTCTGTTTTGCGTGCCAGTTCAACCGGGTCATTCCCAACCTGAGTACACCGGGGAACATGGAGCGGTGGCGTAAGCTTGAAGTTGCAAAACACCGTCTATTCTACACCATTCTACGCCTGAAGCTGCCGGTTAAAAACCGTCTGCAGGACCCGCAGGAAGGGCTGGTGTTTGATTTTTTGGATGACTCGCCCGATGGCTGGTCCCCAATCATGACAGGCCATAGCAATGGCGTTATTACAATTGCGACCAAAGAGGCGGATGACGCCTACAGGGAACGCATGCGAGTGGAAATGGGGGAGTATTACCGCACTCTTCTGGGGCATTTCCGGCACGAAATCGGGCATTACTACTGGAATGTCCTTATCCGCGATGGCGGCCGCCTGGAGCAGTGCCGCACCGTGTTCGGTGATGAACGCCTGGACTACCAGGAGGCTTTGCAAAACCATTATGCGCGTTTGCCGCCAGATAACTGGCGTGAGCATTATGTCAGCCTTTATGCCATGTCCCATCCCTGGGAAGATTTTGCAGAAACATGGGCACATTATTTTCATATTGTTTCCACATTGGAAACCGCACTTTCCTACGACATGACCATTGGCTCCATGGCCGATGGGCAGGCTGTTCTAACGCACAGGAACGACCCGTACCTGCATATGCCGTTTGATGAAATTCTGGAGGCATGGCTCCCGCTGACCTATGCTGTCAACAGCCTGAACAGGTCCATGGGGCTGGCCGATTTCTATCCTTTTGTGCTGACGGCGGGAGTGCGCGCAAAGCTGCGTTTTATCCACGATGTGGTGCGTCAGGTGCAACAGACGGTGTAACGGAGCATGCGCTCAGTGTAACTGAATTTGCGAAAAAAGAATTTCATCATTCAAGGTGATGATAATATTTCTGGCACGGCGGGACAGCAGGACAACCCTGCGTGTCTGCGAAAGTGGGACAAGAGGCGCCTGCTTCATGATCTCCCGATCAACTTCGGACCATGCATGATCGCTGGCGGTTCTGTCAGTCAATGCCAGCATGGCGGCCCTGTTCATCTGCTGGTCAATCTGCGGGTCGCAAAAGCCGGAGTAATTGGGGGAATTATCGGAGTTGGGGTGGAATGTCTCGCATGAGAAGAGCGTTTGCACGAAGCTGGACGCGGAAGGGTAATCCGCGTTCCAGCCCGCCAGCGCGATCTGGTAATGGTTTTGCGTATTCTGAATATAGGTAAAGGCTATGGCGGGGCTGATACTGCGGACACCTGCCTTGAAGCCAAGCATCTCCAGCGTGTCGCGTATGTCTTCCGCTGTTGCGCTGCCGTGCTGTTCTGATGGCACAATAATGGTGACCTTCTGCCCCGCCATGCCGCTTTCCTTGATCAGGCGGCGGGCTGCGTCTATGTCGGGTTTTGTCCAGTCCGTTGCCGGGTGTGCGGCGGATGCCCCCAAAGTGTAAAAGCAGAATGGTTCGTACCCCGGTGTGCCGTTCGGCAGGATCTGGCACAGGGGGGAGGCAACAGCAGGGCCGCCTCGGTAAATAATCATGGCGTGCCGGTTTACGGCATAGTTCAGCGCCTGCCGGACCTTGACGGACGTAAAGGGAGGCTCATGCACATTGAGCATGGCAAAGTAGGAGAGCAGGGGCGTGTACAGGCGGACCTGATCGGCATAGCGCTTTCCCACCTCTCCCAACCGGTCAAGGGGGACGTTCTCATACATCCAGTCCGCTTGCCCATTTTCCACCGCCGTGACCGCGGACTCCCCATCGAGGCCAAATAGCACCCGGACTTCGTCAGGGTAAGCCGCGGGTTGCGCCTCATGCGACCATTCATGGAAAAACGGGTTGCGCTCCAGCCGCAAAAGGGTGGTCGGGTCATACTCCGCAATGCGGTAGGGCCCTGTTCCGGCTATGGGGGTATTGCCCATGTCGGACGCTGGCGTCCCGGCTGGTAGAATGGCGGCGTGCATCCAGGCCAGCCGATCCAGGAACTCGGGGTCGGGGGTCTGAAGGTGAAAAATGATCTGCCGTGTGCTGGCATTGGTCTCCACGCCGCCGGCCAGTGTGCAGGTGGCCGGTTTGTCCAGGCAGGCCTGCGCCCCTGTTATGGCGCCATAATAGGGGCCAGCAGTTGGACTGCCGACCTTGAACAAACGCCGGAAAGAGGCGGCGACATCTTCAACCGTAACAGGTTGGCCATTGGAAAAGTGCAGCCCGTCGCGCAGGGTCAGCCGGTAAGTGCGCCCCCCGTCTTCCGGGGTGGGAACAGCCTCCACCAGATTGGCAATAACAGGATGCGCTTCTGGCCCCGCGAATTTGGGATAGGTGAGGAGTGTATCATAGACCGGTGTTTCAAACGTTTTGGTCAGCGCCACGTAAGATATTTGCGGATCAAGCGTGCCCGCGGCACTTTGGGCCAGAATACGCAGTGTTCCTCCCGCCTGTCCGGCGGATGCCTCTCCCGCCGCCTGTGCGGGGGGGATGGGTGCGGCCATGACGCCGAGTGAGGCCATGCAGGACAGGAAAAAGGGCATCCGATTGGTCATGCCCCAAGTATGGCGTGCTTTGCGCCCCTGTTCAAATTGGAAATGGCAAAGTCCAGCCGGGCTGGCAGGGCGTCTGGCCAGGTCGATACCGGTCACAAAACAGTCACACCCGAATGGTGTTGTTTGCGTGTAAAGTCAGGGCACAGCAAGGGGGGAGGCGAACATGCATGTTCAACACACAGTGCCAACTGCTCAGGCGGAAACATCGGACCGGTGGCGTGAAGCTGTTCGGGAGCGCTGGCGCACGACATTGCTGAGTGCCTGGGCGCGGGACACAGCGGTTGCGGACGGTGCTGTAACAGCCTGCTCCACCAGGATTGCGTTCCTGCGGCAAAAACCCCGCATGGCCCGGATTGATGCCGATCGCAGGTAATTGTGGCGCCTCGGCCTCGGGTCCTGTCGAGGCCTGGGAGTATTCGGGCCTGGGGCATTTTTCTTCATCTTTTCGTTGAAAAAGAGCTTTTTTATAAAACATGGGAAATAATGACCTTGGGCGCTTGCGTTTACCCGGCCAAAGTCATAAGAGGAAGCGCCAAAGGTCGGGTGACCTGCGGCAATGCTTTGCTCCTGGGTTAACCCGCCACGTTGTAATTCAGCAAGGGTGCCCGCTGCATGACCTCCTCTCCCTACAGCCGTGTTACTGAAGCTCTGGCGTTTGACGATGTTCTCGTCGTCCCGGCTGCATCCGATGTCGTGCCTGGTCAGACGAAGGTGCGTACGCATCTGACGCGCTCCATCGAGCTTAACATTCCCCTTATCTCTTCCGCCATGGACACGGTAACGGAAGAACGCATGGCCATTGCCATGGCGCAGCAGGGGGGGCTTGGCGTTATTCATAAAAACCTCAAGCCCGAGGAACAGGCCGAGCATGTGCGCCGGGTCAAGCGGTTTGAGTCAGGCATGGTTGTCAACCCGGTAACGGTTGGGCCGGACCAGACCCTGGCCGAAGTGCGCGAGATCATGCACCGCCACGGTATCAGCGGTCTGCCGGTGGTCCAGCCCGGCTCGCAGAAGCTGGTGGGGATTCTGACCAACCGTGATGCCCGCTTTGCCGTTGACCCCACCCAACGCGTGTCCGAGCTTATGACCAAGGACCGGCTGGTCACGGTCAGGAATGGTGTTGACCCGGATACCGCCCGCCAGCTCCTGCACAAACACCGGATTGAAAAACTGCTGGTCGTGGACGATGCGGACCGCTGCGTTGGCATTATCACCGTAAAGGACATGGACAAGGCGGTTGCCCACCCGCTGGCCATCAAGGACAGCATGGGCCGCCTGCGCTGCGCGGCCGCGACCGGCGTGGGTGAGGACGGGTTCAGCCGTGCCAAGCTGCTGATTGACGCTGGAGTGGACGTTCTGGTGGTTGACACGGCCCACGGCCATTCCGCGGGTGTTCTGGCGGCTGTGGAACGCCTGAAGGCGCTCAATGACGATATTCAGGTAATTGCCGGGAATGTTGCAACGCCAGAGGCGGCCCGCGCACTGGTTTCGGCTGGGGCGGACTGCATTAAAATTGGTATTGGGCCTGGCTCCATCTGCACCACGCGGATTGTTGCCGGTGTAGGTGTGCCGCAGTTTTCAGCCATTCTGGAAACGTCCCTGGCCTGCAAGGAAATGGATGTTCCCTGCATTGCCGATGGGGGTATTCGGACATCGGGTGATATTGTCAAAGCCATTGGAGCCGGGGCGGACGTGGTGATGATCGGCTCACTGCTGGCAGGCACGGAAGAAGCGCCCGGTGAGGTTTTCCTGTATCAGGGGCGGTCATACAAATCCTATCGGGGTATGGGCAGCCTTGGCGCCATGGCGCGTGGCTCGGCCGATCGTTACTTCCAGCAGGAAGTCAAGGACGCGCTCAAGCTCGTGCCTGAAGGGATTGAGGGGCGTGTGCCTTACAAGGGCAGCATGTCCGCCGTTATTCACCAACTTGTCGGCGGGCTTAAAGCTGGCATGGGCTATACCGGCTCGCGCGAGATCAGTGATCTGCAGGTACGGGCCAAATTCCGCCGCATTACCGGCGCGGGCCTGCGCGAAAGCCATGTGCATGATGTTTCCATCACGCGTGAAGCCCCTAATTATCGTCAGGACTGATCGACTTTTATGACACCAACTGCCAGACTTGCCGCCAGCATTGACCTGCTGGTGGCTATGGAAGCGGCCCCACGCAAACCAGCGGACGCCGTTGCCAACAGCTTTTTCAGGGAAAGACGCTATATTGGCGGTGGCGACCGGCGTGCCATTTCCGGTCTTGTATGGGACATTATGCGCAACTGGCGCAGGTTGGGGTGGTGGCTTGAGCAGAGCGGAGGCAAGGTAAGCCCGCGCATGCTGGCCGGGGCCCAACTGGTGTTTGACCGCACACCCATGGAAAAACTGGTCTCCATCTATGGTGGCGGCCGCTTTGCCGCGGGAGCACTGAGCGAGGCCGAACAGGGCGTGCTGGCCGCATTGGCTGGCAAGGAGCTTGACTGCGCGACCATGCCGCGCGCCGTTCAACTGGAAGTTCCAGACTGGTTGCTTCCCAGGCTTGAAGAAACATTCGGCGCAGGAATTGAGGCCGAAATAAAGGCCATGGCGGAGCCCGCATCGCTGGACCTGCGGATCAACATGCTCCGCACGACCCGCTCGGAGGCCATGCATGCCCTGGCGCGTGAAGGCCTGCATGCGGAGGAAACAAAACTTTCCCCCTGGGGGCTGCGGCTGGAAGGACGCCAGCCAGTTACGGCCAGCAAGCCTTTCCGCGATGGTCTGGTTGAAATCCAGGATGAAGGCAGCCAGCTTGTCGCCGCCATGGCGGGGGTGGACCCGAGCATGCGCGTTCTGGATTATTGTGCGGGGGCTGGAGGCAAAACGCTGGCCCTTGCCATGATGATGGAGAACAAGGGCCATATCGTTGCGTGCGATGTTTCCGTCGTGCGGCTGGAAGGCGCGGTTAAAAGACTGCGCCGTGCCGGTGTGCATAACGTGGAACGTCATCTGCTGACTGAGGGTGATAAATGGGCCAAGCGACGCGCGGCCTCCTTTGACCGCGTTCTGGTGGATGCGCCGTGTAGTGGCACGGGTACGTGGCGGCGTAACCCCGATGCCCGCTTCCGTACCACGCAGGTTGACCTGGACGAACTCCTTGTCAAACAGGCAGCCATTATGGACCGGGCGGCCAGCCTGGTGAAGCCCGGTGGGCGCATGATTTATGCCACATGCTCCCTGCTCAGGGCAGAAAACGCGGGGCAGGTGGAACTGTTTCTAGCCCGCCATCCGGGTTTTCATCTTGTGCCCTCGGGGTCCACGGCATTGCCTGACAGCCTGAGGGATAAAAGCATGATCAGCCTCACACCCGCACGGGACGAAACGGATGGTTTTTTTGCCGCGGTTCTGGAGCGAAAACTCCCCGAAGGCTGATTATCTTTCCCCAACAGAGTATTTTCCAGGTTTCCTTGCGGTCTATCCTCGCAGTTTAATGTATAACGATCATGCCTTTATGCTTTATGCAAAAAAGAACATGGATCACATTCGACCACGAGATAGACCAGCATGACCGATAGTGTAATTCTCTTCGTCTTCTTTGTGCTGGGCGGCAGTATGCTCGCGCAATGGACGGCATGGCGCTTCAGGCTGCCCGCTATTGTGCTGCTGTTTTCGCTTGGTCTGCTATACGGGCCGGTGTTGCAGGTCATGCATCCATCGGAGATGATTGGCTCTGCCTTTCATCCCATGGTTTCCCTCGCTGTTGCCCTTATTGTTTTCGAAGGTGGTCTGGCGCTGGATTTTCGCCAGTTGAAGGATGCCGGGGAGGGCGTTTTACGCCTGACGCTGGTTGCCCTTCCCATTAATTTCCTGCTTGGCAGCATGGCGGCCCATTACATTGGCGGCATGGGGTGGGGGCCTGCGTTCCTGTTTGGCTCAATCGTTGTCGTAACGGGGCCGACAGTTGTGCTGCCCCTTTTGCGGCATGCCAAGCTCAAGCCCCGCATTGCCGCTTTTTTGCGCTGGGAAGCCATTCTGAACGACCCAGTGGGCGCTATTCTGGCAACCCTGGTGCTTGAGGTGCTGTTGATGCACCCTGATGAAGGCTCCGGCACGGTTTTTACCGCAATTGTGCCCCACATGCTGGCCAGCGCCATTTTAATGATCGGCCTGGGCATTGGTGCCGCGTGGTGTGTAAGGTGGCTTTGCGTTCGTGATCTTCTGCCCGAAATCATGAAAATGCCGCTGTTCATCACACTGGCGCTCATGCTGTATGTTGTTGGCACCCTGAGCATGGATGGCGCGGGGCTGATTGCATCCACCGTTTTTGGCATGGGGCTGGCAAACCTGCGTATTCCCGGAATGGGAGAGCTCCAGCGCATGAAGGAAGCGCTGGTTGTTCTGATTGTCTCTGTCCTGTTTGTGCTTCTGGCGGCAGACCTGCAACGCCATGAACTGGCCAGCATTTCATGGTCCATTGGCGGGCTGACTCTGGCCGTACTGTTCTTGGTGCGGCCGGTGGGAATTTGGTTGGCCACCATGGGGTCCAGCCTGAGCTGGGGGGAGCGGTTCTTTGTTGGCTGGATTGCCCCGCGAGGCATTGTGGCGGCAGCCGTTGCCGGTATTGCGGGTGTCAGGCTGCAAGACGCGGGGTATCCGGGTGCGGGGCTGGTTATGCCAGCAGTGTTTGCCGTTATTGCGTCAACCATGATTTTACATGGTTTTTCACTTATTCCACTAGGCCGCAAACTGCACCTGACCTTATCCAACCAACCTGCGCTGGCCATTGTCGGGGCCAATGACTGGTCCACCCAACTGGCCCAGGTCGTGCATGCGGTGGGCACACCAGTGCTTCTGGTGGATAGTTCCGAGGCAGATCTGGCCCAGGCGCAAAAAGCGGGAGTTCCCGTTTTGTGCGCCGAGGTCCTTTCGGAAGAGGGCGCTGAAAGTCTGGAGGAACGTCCGGCGGATTACCTGATTACCGCAACACCCGATGCCATTTACAACGGGCTGGTCTGTGCGCATCTGGCGCCCCATTTTGGGCACCAGCGCGTTTATCAGGTCAGCCCCGGCATTGCCCGTCTGGACCAGTACCGTGGCCTCAGCCGTGACGCGAGGGGGAAGGTGCTGGGGCAGCCCGGATGGAACTTTACCTTACTGGAAACCCTGGTCAAACAGGGTTGGCGCTTTGTCGCCAAGGATATCACCGAGGAAAACAAGGAGCGCCTTCTTATGGAAAACAGCGACTTCCTGATTTTTCTCATGATCCAGAAGGGAGCGGCCATTACCGTGGTATCTTTGGAAGATGATGCCTCTCCCCCTTTCTGGGCCGGTCTTGTGGCTATAGGCCTCATGCCCCCTCCCAAACCCTCATCAGCGCGTCAGGCTGTCTAGCGCGCCTGCGTTGCCTTGGCATGGATGGCAATACTGGTCGCCCCGGAGGCCAGCACCGCAAGAAGGTCTTTCTCGGTCAGGGCCACGCAGCCTTCTGTGGGCGTGCAATCAGAGCGTTGCAGATGCATGAATATGGCGGACCCTTTGCCGGGTATGGCGGGTGTATCATTGTAGCCAATTACAACCACAAGGTTGTAAATGTCGTCCTCTCTCCACAAAACCTCATGCCTGCTGGTGCTGGGGAGTGGAATGGGGCAGTTATAGAGTGGAGATGCGGGGTCATCGCACCAGCCGTCCTGCCGGGTTATGGGGGCTACTGGCAGCGTGGTGGCCGGGCATGGGGTTCGGTCGGCGCGGTAATACACTTTTCTGAGAGTGAAATGCCCGACAGGAGTGCACAGATCCCCTTCCTGCTTGTGCTCGGTTACGCCATTTTTGCCGATAACGGCTGTCATTATTGTCTGCCCGCAATGCAGTTTTGCGTAGCTGCGGCTGTCAGGCATAGGCCACACGTGTATTATCATTCTATAGATCTTGCCCCTGTTCGTGGCCTGCCATGCGGTTCACGTATCATGTCGGTTCTTACGTTGCGTGAAGTTTCGTGGCACGGTAGCAAAAGAACAGGTCAGGCAGCCACTTATATAAGGCTGACACAAGGAGATGGAACCACATGACGGGTGCACGCCCCATTTTGGTTGTTGACGACGATCAGGTCATCCGCCGCGCGTTGACGGAACAGTTGCAGGTAGACGGCGAGTTTCTGGTGCTCGAAGCCGCAACGCTTGCGGAAGCACGCGAAAAGATGAAAGGCCCGGATGCCCGGTGTGATGCCATCCTGCTTGATGTGTCGTTACCAGACGGCGATGGTCGGGACTTTTGCGCCGAACTGCGCAAGGAAGGTTTGCGTATGCCGGTTATTATGCTCACAGGTTCGGATGATGAAGCCGATATTGTGCGCGGACTGGATGCGGGCGCGAACGATTATGTGGCAAAGCCATTCCGTATAGCCGAACTTCTGGCTCGGTTGCGTGCGCAGTTGCGCCTGTTTGAAAACAGTGAAGATGCCGTGTTTTCAATCGGGCCGTACACGTTCCGCCCCTCGGCCAAGCTGTTGCTGGAACCCGTTAAAAACCGTCGTATCCGGTTGACGGAAAAAGAAACGGCCATTCTGAAGTTTCTGTACCGCGCTGGCACGCGCCCCGTGCCCCGGCAGGTTCTGCTGAATGAAGTCTGGGGCTATAACGCAGCGGTAACGACCCATACGCTGGAAACCCATATTTACCGGCTGCGGCAGAAAATTGAACCCGATCCGGCGCATGCGTCCCTGCTCGTGACGGAAGGTGGGGGCTACAGGCTCAACCCGGAAGTTCTGGCCTGACAAACCCTTGTTCGCCTGACTGGTCATACGCATAAGCGCGCCCAGTCAGGCAAATATGCGCTGTAATTTATGATGATGATCCATGGATCAATATGCCATGGGGCGTGCTCTGCCTTGCTTATTTCAGCACTGAAGTCTGGCTGCAAAATATCTGATTTTTTTCATTTTAATGACAAATCCCCCTTGCCAAATCATCCATGATGGATGTATCAAGCCTTCACAAACCGGGTGCGTAGCTCAGCGGTAGAGCATCGCCTTCACACGGCGGGGGTCACAGGTTCAATCCCTGTCGCACCCACCAGGTTTGCCTTGGTTCCATGCAGGTTGCGGGAATATATCCACAAAATAATAAGCGCGCTATCGGGTTATGTCGGGTCATATTGGCCTGTACAGACCGGCTCTGCACCACGCGAAGTCTGTGCGGAATTCGTACCGAGTTTTCAGGTATGCCGGGTCATTCTGCTTCAGTCATGGCCGTGCCTCATAGACATACAGCCCGTGCGTCAGAAGTTTTTGGCGTGCCTGTGCGGTTGGCACAGCGCGCACTTGAAGCGACTTCTGACTAATCCGCTGATATTTTGAGGGCCGGTAACTGCCTGTCCATTGTTGTTCTTATGAACAGGCAGCCTGGTCTTGTGCGGAAGCGGGGCTTCGTCGCTTATCCCAATGGCGCGTCAAGCGGGCACACAGGCAACTTCCACGGGGGAGAGAAGAGGTGGTGCCTGCCACCGGCCTTGATCAATATTGTCGATTTCCTGGTCAATTTCCAAAATAACCTGTCGGGAAAATGGTCCCAGATGCAGGTAAAGGGCACTGACCATAATGGTGTAGGGCAACGCCTTGGGGTTATGGACCAGACAGTCCAGCAGCATGCGCCAGAATTGCCTGCTCGTTCCCGGTCCGGCTCTGTGTATGCGTAAAAGGAGGCGGCCGAAGCTGCGCAGGTCTCCCCGGATCATTTTATGCGCACGGTCGCGCTTGAGCATCCGCCCCATCCGCCGGACACGGCCAAAATACGCGACCGGATCATAAATGGCCGCGAGAACGGTTCTGTAGTCATGCAGCACGTCACGGCGAGGGCGTTTTGTTGCAAAATTCAGCCCTGCGGTACATTGGTCGCCCGACTGTGTCTGCTCACTGCCGGAAAAGAGGCGCCCCTCGGCCAGCAGGCGGCGTGTGAGTTGTGTTGTGGGTAAAGCGTAAAGCAGACCCACCATGCAAACAGGAATTGCCGTATCTTCAATACAGTCAATCATGCCTGAGGCGACACTGCCCTGTTCACTGTCAAAACCAACGATGAATCCCGCATTTACAAAAATTCCGGCTTCATGGATTTTGGTAATGCTCTGTTGCAGGCTTCGGCGTGTGTTCTGCTTTTTTTGCATAAGAACCAGTGTGTCCGTATCGGGGCTTTCTATCCCAATAAAAACGGCAAAAAAGTTTGTCTGGCCCAGGCTTTTGAGCAGTTCCTCATCATCGGCAAGATTGATGGATGCCTCAGTTGAAAACTCAAAAGGAAATTTCTTTTCATTCTGCCAGCGCAGCAGGTCGGGCAGGAATTTTTTCAGTGCTTTTTTATTGCCGATCAGATTGTCATCAACAAAATCCACGTGGCCACGGTACCCCAAGGCGTACAGGGCATTGAGTTCAGCCAGAACCTGCTCGTTTGTTTTGGTGCGTGGTACCCGCCCATACAGTTCGATAATATCGCAAAATTCGCAGCTAAACGGACACCCGCGTGAAAACTGAACCCCGACATGCAGATAATGCTCAAGCTTGAGCAGGTCAAAACGGGGCAGGGGGCTTTTGGTCACGTCTGTCTTGCCCATGGGCGCTTCAAAAACACCCTGTGTCTCACCGGCCTGCCAGGCCGCGACAAAGTTGCCCATGATCTCTTCGGCTTCGCCCAGCACCTGAAAGTCCGCAGCGGCATACAAGGCCGGGCTGGACGTAACATCCGGGCCGCCAACCACAACGGGTTTGTTGGCCGCCTTGCATCGTTCGATCAGGTGGAGGGCATCATTCCTTTGCGGGAGCATGCCGCCCGTCATGACCAGGTCGGCCCAGTTGAAATCACTCTCGGTCAAAAGCTCGGTATTGCGGTTGACCAGCCGGATGTCCCAGTTGGTGGGCAGCAGGGCGGCAACGGTAATCAGGCCCAGTGGCGCTGCCGGGTAGCGGGCGCCAGAGAGGTCGCAGGTTTCCTTGTAGTTCCAGAAGGAGCTGGCGTTGAACAATGGAAAGATCATCAAGACCTTACATTTGTCGGTCATTGATGGAATTTCCTTGGGAACAGTCGTGGGTTGCTATCAAAAAAAGTGGCTGTATGCCGTGTTTGACAGCACACCGATCCCCGAGTGTTTCGGTTCGGCGTGAAGGGGAACATGCCGTTGGTGCCTTTCATGGGCTCAAAGCGGGAGGCAGGAGGCGCCAAAAGTTCAAGAATGGTCCATAAAGACCAGATGTTGAACTGGAGGGACGTTTATACGTCGATCGTCCGATAATAGCGATAGAACAGCCATGCCTATCCAAGGTAATAAAAATCCGTCCATATTTCCTGGGGGTGGTATCATGGGGCTGACCCAAAGCCCATGGAGATCATGTTCGCCAAAAAGCGGGTAGAACGGGCTTGCCTGACTTTTTGTGGCGTACCCTGTCTTTTCAAGCGCTGAGGTGATATGTATATCACTCACGCTGGCGCTCCATAGATGACAGGACCGCCAGCCGGCATTGTGCGCTGGTAGCTCAGTTGGTTAGAGCGGGCCGCTCATAACGGCTTGGTCGCGGGTTCAAGTCCTGCCCGGCGCACCATTCCCCATGATATTTTAGCAGTGCAGACGTGGGAATTATGTCTCCACTCTGGTCCGACCTGTCTCATATCTGAAACAGGTTGGGTTTTTTGCTACAAACATATGTGAACATGCCGGTGTCAACTGTGGCAATTTCTGGGTGGTTCCTGTTCATCAGACCAAATTGGTCGTTGTTCAGAGTGTAAAGTGTGAGCCTTACGCAATGTTCTGGCCGACTGAACACATTCAGAGAGAAACATAACATGCGAGAGAGTAATAAGGGGTTATTTTCAATTATAACCTCAGCCTTATTGGCTCTTACCGGGCTGTTCCTGTTTTTTGGCGGGGCTGAACTGCTCGTCCTTGGCGGGTCCTGGTTTTACATTCTGGCTGGCGGCGTCATGCTGGCGTCGGCTTTCAGTGGGTTTAAAAACCCCAAGCTGGCGACCCGCCTGTATGCGGCACTCCTGCTGCTGGCAACGCTCTGGTCCTTGCTTGAAGTCGGGTTCAACATCTGGGGGCTGGAAGTTCGTCTGTTCACCCTTATTGGCCTTGGCGCATGGCTGCTGCTGCCGTGGGTCTGGCGTTCTGGCGCGGACTGGATGACGGACAAGCGCGAAGTGCTGGGCGCTGTTGGCGTGTCAACCCTTGTGGTCGTGGCCAGCTGCTTTGCGTCCTATTCCATCAATGGCACTGTGCCAGTTGATCGCATGACGGCGCAGGGGCAGAGCGACATCGCAGCAAACGGCGTGCCCGATGCGGACTGGTCCGCCTATGGCCGCACTGTGGGGGGTGACCGCTACTCGCCCGTTGGCCAGATCACTCCGGCCAATGTCAGCCACCTCAAACGGGCATGGATGACCCGTACGGGCGATGTGCAACAAGATGGCGAGGGCACGGTTGCCGGGCCGGATCAGGGGCATGAGTTCAACCTGGAGCTGACCCCGATCAAAGTGGGGGACACGCTGTATATGTGCACCCCCCATAGCTGGGTCATGGCCGTAGACGCCGTGACAGGCAAGGTCAAATGGAAGTTCGATCCCAAGCCCGCAACGGCTGACCTTGATAAAAACGTGTATCTGGCCTGCCGTGGTGTTTCCTACTACCACATCCCCGATGAAATTCAGACTAGTTGCCGCAACCGTATCTACGCTCCGGTGGCAGACGTGCGCATGGTTGCCGTCAACGCCGAAACCGGCCAGCCGTGTGATGACTTCGGCGACCATGGCTTTATCTCCTTGCGGGATTATCTGGGCCATGTGCCGCATGGCTTCCACTTTGTCACG
>CALCDN010000019.1 GCA_937900755.1 uncultured Acetobacter sp.
GCGCCAGCAGAGCCACATGCGTAAACCCACCTGCGGTAATCTGGCCCATGACCTGCATGACCTGCCCGTAATCAATATGGGCGTCACCGCGTACAAAAATGCGGTGGTCGGAGTCATTGTTCGCAGCGGCCTTGAGCTGGGCCACGAGCTGGTCCGTCGTCACCGGGTCATCCCCCAGATAGAGGGAGCCATCGGCCTTGATGGACACCGTGATCGGCTTGTTGTCCGAGTTCACGGGCCGGGCGTCGGTTTTGGGCAGGTCAACATTCACACCGCTGGTCATCATGGGGGATGTGACCATGAAGATGATCAGCAGCACCAGCATGACGTCCACCATGGGGGTCACGTTGATTTCGGCCATCGGCCGCTTGCGACGGCGACCGCTCCCTCCAGATGACATGGCCATGCTCAGACCCTTTCTTCAGACTGGCGGGAGAGAATGGCGGCAAACTCGGTGCCGAACCCTTCCAGACGGTCCTCAAACAGGTCCATGCTGTTGCTGATCACGTTGTAGGCCACATAGGCGGGAATGGCGGTCAGCAGGCCAATGGCGGTGGCGAACAGCGCTTCGGAAATCCCCGGAGCCACAACGCTGAGGTTGGTGTTGTGCTCGGCCGCGATGGAGCTGAAGGAATGCATGATCCCCCACACCGTGCCAAACAGGCCGACAAATGGCGCCACAGGTGCGACGGTTGCCAAAAAGATGACCCACCGGCGCAGGCGATCCATTTCCCGCGTAATGGTAATGCCAATGGCGCGGTCCACGCGCTCCTTGACCCCGCCACGCACCAGGTCCACGCCGGGAATACGGGCAGAACGCCGCCATTCACCCATGGCGGCACCAAATACGGCGGCCATCGGGCTTACGGGCTTGGCGCCATCGCTTTCGTAAAGGTCATCCAGGCTGCCGCCGGACCAGAACCGGTCTTCAAACCCGGATGCGGCCCGGTTGATCCGCCGGATTGTTACAAACTTGTCGATAATAATGGCCCAGACCATGACACTGCACAAAAGCAGCCCCAGCATGACCAGCTTAACCACAAGTGAGGCGTTCATAAACAACGCCCAGACCGACAGGTCTCCCGCCGCGCTTACGCCGAGATTTGCCGCATCAACCGCACGATCCAATAATGCCTCCTGCCTCTGCACCCGTTGCGGGCCACCAGTCTCCGACTCGGGCGAGATTCCTCACGGCCCAACACTGCTGCTTCTTACTGTTTTCCGTAAAAAAGCAGAAGAGGCGCTTTTAGTCCTTCGGTGCCAACTGCGTCAGAAGATCATGCCATAAAGGCGGAAATCGGGCAGGACGCCCATCTGCTGCGCGCACACATGCCAGACCCACATCCACCTCGGCCGCGACCTCCGTCCCGCGGGTAACAATCTGCTCCAGCCGGCAACTGGCCGCCCTGAGCGATGTCAGCCGTGTTGTAATGGTCAGGATATCATCCAGCCGCAGGGGCGTGCGGTAGGTCAGCTTGGCATCGTGGACCACAAACACCAGCCCGTAATCATGCAAAAGCCCCGAGGCAGGCATGCCACGGCTGCGAATGGCCTCTGTCCTCGCCCGTTCGGCAAAGGCCAGGTAGCGGGCATGGTACACAATACCCCCCGCATCCGTATCTTCATAATAAACGCGAAAATCTATGGAGTGGCTGCTCATGGAGCTTCCTCGTCATCCGCCAGAAAATCCATCTGGGGTCCGGCAATGTTTTCCGGTCGGGGGGGAGGCGTCAAGCCAAGATGGCGCCAGCCACGTTCGCCCAGCACGCGGCCACGGCTTGTACGCAGGACCAATCCTTCCTGAATAAGGAACGGCTCTATGACATCTTCCAGTGTATCGCGCGATTCGGCCAGAGCCGCGGCCAGCGTTTCCACCCCCACGGGGCCACCGTGATGGTACTCTGCTATGCGCCGCAGGTAACGCCGGTCCATGCTGTCCAGCCCCAGCGCGTCCACTTCCAGCCGGGTCAGGGCGGCGTCGGCCACATCCACATCCACCACCTGCCCTTCGGGCACGGAAAGGGAGGCAAAGTCGCGCACCCTGCGCAAAAGCCTGCCCGCAATACGGGGTGTGCCGCGCGCGCGGCGCGCAATTTCCATGGCCCCACCCGCGGACAGGGCAAAACCCAGCTTGTCCGCCCCACGCGCCACAATGCGCGCCAGTTCGTCGGGTGTGTAAAACACCAGACGCAGCGGAATTCCAAACCGGTCACGCAAGGGGGTGGCCAGCAGGCCCGCGCGCGTGGTGGCCGCCACCAGCGTAAAGGGGGGCAGGTCAATCCGTACCGAGCGCGCGGCCGGGCCTTCGCCAATAATCAGGTCGAGCTGGAAATCCTCCATGGCGGGGTAGAGAATTTCCTCAATGGCGGGCTGGAGTCGATGGATTTCATCAATAAACAGCACGTCACGCGGTTGCAGGTTGGTCAGGATGGCCGCCAGGTCCCCTGCACGCTGGATCACCGGGCCGGATGTAGCCCTGAAGCCCACCCCGAGTTCGCGCGCCACAATCTGGGCCAGCGTGGTTTTGCCCAGACCCGGCGGCCCGTGCAGCAGCACATGGTCCAGCGCCTCGCCCCGGTTGCGGGCGGCATGGATGAAAATGGACAGATTTTCGCGGCTGGCCTTCTGCCCCGTAAAATCGGCCAGGGTCTGGGGCCGCAGGGCTGCCTCGCCCGCATCCTCGCCCTGCCGGGTTGCGTCAATCTCGCGCTCGGGGGCGAACTCCGGGCTCATCGCGCAAGGTCCTTCAGGCTGTCACGCAGCACCGTGTCCAGCGTGGCGTCCGGCCCGCTGGCCTCCATGATGCGGCGCACAACGGGGGCGGCCTCCATGCGGCGGAAGCCCAGCCCGGCCAGCGCCATAAGCGCGTCAGCCTCAATACTGCCAATGGGGGTTGCCATGACCGGCACGCTAAAGCCGCCCTTGCTGCCAGGCATTTTGCCCGCCTTGTCGCGCAGTTCGGTCAAAATCCGTTCGGCCAGCCGCGCGCCCACGCCGGGGGCGCGCATAAGGCTGGCCTTGTCCGCCGATGTCAGGGCCGCCACCAGGTCACTCGCGGAAAGGGCGGACAGAATACCCAGCGCCACCTTGGCCCCAACACCCTGCACACCCGTAAGCAGGCGGAACCACTCACGCTCCGCACTCTCGGAAAAACCGTAGAGCAGAATGGCGTCCTCGCGCACTACGGTCTCCACCAGAATCCGCGCTTTTTCGGGCGGGCTGGGCAAGGCCGCCAGTGTGCGGGTGGAGGCCGCAACCAGGTAGCCAACGCCGTTCACATCCACCACACAACTGCCCAGGTCCACCTGAATGACAAGGCCGCACAAAAACGCAATCATGCCATGCGCACTCCGGCTGCAATGTGGCGAGCACTGGCCCTGTGGTGGGCATGGCAGATGGCGACGGCCAGCGCATCGGAGGCATCCGCCCGAATAACCTCTACCCCCGGCAGAAGCCTGCGCACCATCATTTCCACCTGTTTTTTATCAGCCGATCCGGTGCCAACCACCGCTTTTTTCACCGCCAGCGCACCGTATTCGGCCACGCTCAGCCCGGCAAGGGCGGGGGCCAGCAGGGCAACCCCTCGGGCATAACCCAGCTTGAGCGTGGCGGCCCCATTGCGGTTGACGTAGGTTTCCTCCACCGCCGCTTCGGCAGGCTGGAGGCGTTCTATGAGCATGTGCAGGTTATCGTGCAGGACCTTGAGCCGGTCTGGCACGCTGTCCGCGCTGTTGGTGGCGATCACGCCGTTTTCCACATGCCGGAGCCTGTTGCCCTCGACATCGATCACGCCCCACCCCGTAAACCGCAGGCCGGGATCAATGCCGAGCAGACGTACCACTGTCAGGCCGACAGTTTTTCCGCCAGATCATCCGGCAGGTCAAAATTGGCATACACGTTCTGGACGTCATCATTGTCTTCCAGAACGTCAAGGAACTTGAACAGGCTCTGGGCCTTTTCCTCATCCAGCGTCACGGTATTTTCAGGCCGCCAGTCCAGCTTGCCGCTTTCGGCCTCGCCAAAGCGGGCTTCGAGCGCGTCCTTGACCGCGAAGAACGATTCCACCTCGCACGTCACCTCATGCGCGGCCTCGGTGGAGACCACGTTTTCAGCCCCAGCCTCAATCGCGGCTTCGAGCATGTCATCTTCAGAAGCCACGGATGCGGGATACGTAATGACCCCAAGCCTGCGGAACATGAAGGAGACAGAATTGGTCTCCCCCATGGAGCCACCACTTTTGGAAAATGCCGCCCGCACTTCCGATGCCGTGCGGTTGCGGTTGTCGGTCAGGGCTTCCACAATCACCGCGACACCCGCGGGGCCGTAGCCCTCGTAGCGCATTTCCACGTAATCATCGCCACCCGCACCGCCAGAGGCCTTTTTGATGGCACGCTCTATGGTGTCCTTGGGCATGTTCACCTCACGCGCCGCCACAATGGCGGCGCGCAGGCGCGGGTTGGAGTTAGGCTCGGGCAGACCGGAGCGCGTGGCCACGGTCAGTTCCCGAATGATCTTGCCAAACTGCTTGGCGCGCTTGGCGTCCTGCGCACCCTTGCGGTGCATGATGTTCTTGAACTGGGAATGACCAGCCATATTCCTTACCTTACCTGTCCTGCCATCTGGCGGGCCGTATTCAGCCTAGCTGCCCGTGACAATGCTTGTATTTTTTGCCCGATCCGCATGGGCACAGCGCGTTGCGGGGCGTTTCCCCCCAGCTTGACGGATCATCCGGCATAATGGCGCTGCCCCCGATGGGCACGGCCATGTCCGGCGCGGCACCCGGCGTAAGGCCGGTGCCGGGTTCGGAGGCATACCCCGCGACCTCGGGGTCGGCATGGATGGCCGCCGTGTCCGCGAAGGGGTCTTCCATGGGCGGAGGCGAGACCTCCACATGCGCCATCAGCGACACAACGCGCTGGCGCATTTCCTCAAGCATGAAGGTAAAGAGCTGGAAGGCTTCATGCTTGTATTCGTTCAGCGGATCTTTCTGCCCGTATGCGCGCAGGCCAATGCCCTGGCGGAGCTGGTCCAGCGCGTGCAGGTGTTCCTTCCACACCGCGTCATACGTTGTGAGCAAAATCTGCTTTTCAATAAACCGCATCAGGTCGGGGCCAATATTGGCAGCCCGCGCGGCCTGGGACTGGGTGACCGCCTGGCTGATCCGGTCGGCAACGCTTTCGGCGTCCATGCCGTCCTCGCGCGCCCAGTCGACAATGGACAGGTCAAGGCCGAACACCTTGTGGACCTGCTGGGTCAGCCCTTCAACATCCCACTGTTCCGCAAAGGATTTTTCGGGAATATGGCGGGCTACCAGCGTATCGGTCACATCGTCCTGTGCTTCGGCCACAATGGCGGAGACGTCGTCCTGCGCCATGAACTCGCGCCGCTGGGCGTACACTTCCTTGCGCTGGTCGTTCATCACGTCATCATATTTGAGCGTGTTCTTGCGCATGTCGAAGTTGCGGGCCTCGACCTTTTTCTGCGCCCGCTCCAGCGCCTTGCTCAGCCACGGATGTACAATGGCCTCGCCCTCCTGCATGCCCATCTTCTGGAACATGCCGCCCATGCGGTCGGACCCGAAGATCCGCATCAGGTCGTCCTGGAGCGAGATGAAGAACTTGGAATTCCCCGGATCACCCTGCCGCCCGGCACGGCCACGCAGCTGGTTGTCTATCCGGCGGCTTTCATGCCGTTCGGTGCCGATCACGTACAGGCCACCGGCCGCGCGCACAATGGCGTGGTCGCGGGTTACGCGGTCGCGGATTTCCTGCTCCGCCACGGCGCGCTCGGGTGTATCGTCCATATCGCCCAGCTGCTGGCCGATCAACATGTCCACGTTGCCGCCCAGCTTGATGTCCGTGCCACGGCCAGCCATGTTGGTGGCAATGGTAATGGACCCCGGCGCCCCGGCCTGCGCCACAATCTTGGCCTCCATCTCGTGGAAGCGGGCGTTGAGCACGTGGTGAGGAATGTTTTCGCTCTTGAGCAGGGCGGACAGGGCCTCGCTCTTCTCGATCGAGGTGGTGCCGACCAGGATGGGCTGCTGGCGCTGGTGCACCTCGTGGATGAGCTTGACCACGGCTGCGAATTTTTCGCCCTCCGTCAGGTAAATCTCGTCGTCTTCGTCCTTGCGGGCCACGGGGCGGTTGGTGGGAATGGCCACCACGTCCAGATTGTAGATTTCGGCAAATTCGTCGGCTTCGGTCATGGCCGTGCCGGTCATGCCGGAAAGGCGTGGATACAGGCGGAAAAAATTCTGGAAGGTAATGGAGGCCAGCGTCTGGTTTTCCTGCTGGACTTCCACGTGTTCCTTGGCTTCGAGCGCCTGGTGCAGGCCATCGGAATACCGGCGGCCTTCCATCATGCGGCCGGTGAACTCGTCAATGATCACGACCTTGCCGTCACGCACGATGTAGTCCACATCGCGCGAGAACAGGGTATGCGCGCGCAGGGACTGCTGCACATGGTGCACCACGGCCACGTGGTGCAGGTCATACAGCCCGCCCTCGTCCAGCACACCTTCGGCGCGCAAAAGGTGCTCGACCGTGTCCGAGCCTGCATCGGTCAGGATGACGGTGCGGAATTTTTCGTCTTTTTCGTAGGTGGCTCCGTCCAGCACTAGCTGGGCCACCACGCTGTCCACGGAGCGGTACAGGTCGGAGCTGTCTTCCGCCGGACCGGAGATAATGAGCGGGGTCCGCGCCTCGTCAATCAGGATCGAGTCCACCTCATCCACAATGGCGTGGTGGAAGGGGCGCTGGACCATCTCGCCGAGCTGGTACTTCATGTTGTCGCGCAGGTAGTCGAACCCGAACTCGTTGTTCGTGCCGTAGGTAATATCCGCGGCATAGGCATGACGGCGCTGCTCATCGGGCATGTTGGGCACGATCACGCCCGTGGTCAGGCCCAGAAACGTGTAAAGCTGCCCCATTTCCGCCGCATCGCGCGAGGCAAGGTAGTCATTGACCGTGACCACATGCACGCCCTTGCCCGAAAGGGCGCTCAGGTACACAGCCAGCGTTGCCACCAGCGTCTTGCCTTCCCCCGTGCGCATTTCCGCAATACGGCCGGAGTGCAGGACCATGCCGCCGATCAGCTGCACGTCAAAGTGACGCATGCCCAGCACCCGGTGCGACGCCTCCCGCGTGACGGCAAAGGCCTCGGGCAGCAGGTCATCCAGTGTGGCTCCTTTGGCCAACCGGTCCCTGAACTCTATGGTTTTGGCTGCCAGGGCAGCATCATCCAGAGCCTGTATCTGAGGCTCCAGGGCGTTAATTTCCGACACACGGCGCTGGAAAGCCTTGAGCGTCCGGTCATTGGCTGTGCCGAACAGGGCGCGGACGAAGCGAGAAAGCATGAACACCTTTCCAGAACAGTGCAGCCTTGCCTTGCCACCCGGCATCATCCCGCGCGAAGGACGCGGGGCAGGGAGCAAAGACACAGGCGTTTTGCGTGGCTTGCCCTGCAAAATAGGACCGGGCAGGGGTTCGGTCAACCAAGCTTACCGCCTAAGCCCCATATCCGAACGAAACAGGGGTTGCCGGGGCGGGTAGGCTCCTTCATACATATCGAACTGTTTTTTACCGACTTTAAGGTTTTGTCCTATGCGGTTTATCCCCTACGCGTTCGGGTTGGCAGCTACTGCCCTGCTCGGTTCCTCCATGCTGTGTGCCCCCTCTTTTGCGGCGGACCCGGCACCGGCGGCGGCCGCGGCACCTGCGCAACCCACTGACCCGAACACGGTTGTCGCCACCGTTAATGGTGCGAAAATCACCGTTGCCGACGTGCAGAGCGCCATGGGCACCATGCCGCCGCAGATGCGCCAGCTCCCCCCGAGCCTGATCTACCCCATGCTCATCAACCAGCTGGCGGACCAGAAAGCCATCCTGATTGCAGCACAGAAGGAAGGGCTGAACAAAAAGCCCGACACCCAGAAGCTGATGCAGACGGCCGCGGACAACGCGCTCCAGAATGCGTGGCTGTCCCAGCAGGTGATGCCCCACCTGTCCGATGACGCCATCAAGCAGTATTATAACGAAAATTACCTGGGCAAGCCTGCCGAGCAGGAAGTCCACGCACGCCATATTCTGGTCAAGACCGAGGCCGAAGCCAACGACGTCATTAAAAAACTGCAAGGTGGCGCGGACTTTAGCAAACTGGCCGCCGAAGTCTCGACCGACAAGGGAAGTGCCGCACAGAACGGTGGCGACCTTGGCTGGTTCAAAAAGGGTGACATGATCCCCGCCTTCTCCGATGCCGCCTTCTCCATGAAGAAGGGTGACATCAGCACCAAGCCCGTGCAGAGCCAGTACGGCTACCACGTCATTCAGGTGCTGGACACGCGCACGGACCCGACCCCCACGCTGGATGCGGTGCGTGACAAGATCCGCCAGGCCCTGATCCAGAAATACGTGCGTGAAGCCGTGGAAAAAGCCGCAGCCGGTGTAAAAATCGTGCGCTTTGACCCCTCCACCGGCAAGCCGCTGCCCGACGCACCCGCCGCTGGCGCCGCCGCACCCAAAAAGTAAGCCACACTCCAACCAGCAACAAACGCCCGGCCATGCCAGCCCCGCTGGCGTGGCCGGGCGTTCTCCCTACCAAGGATACCGCCAGATGGCGCAGTCTCTCCCCGTTTCTCCCCTTGCCCGGCCAATGCCTGAGCTTGGCACTGTTCGTGGGGTAAGGCTTGGCGCCATTGCAGCGGGTATTCGCTACAAGGGCCGGACCGACCTGGTGCTGGCCGAATTTGCACCCGGCACCACGGTTGGGGGGGTCTTTACCAAATCCAAATGCCCCGGAGCCCCCGTGGACTGGTGCCGCGCCATTCTGCCCACCGGGCAGGCGCGAGCACTCGTGGTCAACGCCGGTAACGCCAATGTGTTCACCGGCCGTGCGGGCCGCAAGACATGCGAGGCCACGGCACAGGCCGCAGCCGAGCTTGCAGGCTGTGCGCCCGATGCGGTGTACCTTGCCTCCACCGGGGTTATTGGCGAAATCCTGCCCGCCGAGCGCATTACGGCCGCACTGCCCGCACTGCACGCAACCCTGTCCGAAACCGGGTGGGACGCTGCGGCGCGCGGGATCATGACCACGGACACCTTCCCCAAGGCTGCGGTGCGTAAAGCGCGGATCAACGGCACGGAAGTGGTTCTTCAGGGCATGGCCAAGGGCAGCGGCATGGTCGCGCCCGACATGGCCACCATGCTGTCGTTTGTGGCAACGGACGCAGCCCTCCCTGCCTCTGTTTTGCAAACACTGCTGGGGGCGGGGGTCAAGACCACCTTCAACTGCATTACCGTGGATTCCGACACTTCCACCTCCGACATGGTCCTGCTGTTCGCCACGGGGGCTGCGGGCAACGCCCCCGTGCCCGCCACGGTGGACGCCCTGACCGACCCCGCCCTGGCCGACTTCCGCACCGCACTGGATGACCTGCTACGCGAGTTGGCCCTGCTGGTCATCCGCGATGGGGAAGGGGCGACAAAGCTCATGACCATTACGGTCAGCGGCGCCGTATCGGACGAGTCCGCGTGGCGCGTGGCCATGGCCATTGGCAATTCCCCACTGGTCAAGACCGCCATAGCGGGCGAAGACGCCAACTGGGGCCGCGTGGTCATGGCCGTTGGCAAATGTGGCGAACCCGCCGACCGCGACACACTGAGCGTGTCCATTGGCGGGGTCTGCATTGCCCGCAACGGGACCGTAACCGACGGATATGACGAAACGCCAGTGGTCGCCCACATGAAGGGGCAGGACATTGATATTGCAGTGGACCTGGGCCTGGGCCACGGCACGGCCCGCACATGGAGCTGTGACCTGACCCATGGCTATATCGACATTAACGGCTCATACCGTAGCTGAGTGTTCCGTTCTTTACAGATGACCTGCCTGTTTGCGGCACACCGGGGAGCCTGACCATGTCCAGCATTACGCCACCACCCGGCTGGGGTGCTGCACCCCAGCCGGGTGAGCCTTCCCCCTGGGCCACCGTGACGCAACCCCCGCCAGAAATATGGGTGTACGCGGGCTTTTGGTGGCGTGTCTGGGCTTTTTTGATTGACGGGATCATCCTGAGCACCGGCGAGGGGATTCTCAGCCTGTTTTTTGGCCCCAAGATCAATGTGGACTGGGAGGAGCTGCCCATTCCCGACGGGTCTGGCCAGACGGTGGATGTGGTCAATATCGCCACGACATCACTGCCGCATGCCCATCCGGTCTCCATCCTCATTCCGCATCTGCATGCGGGGTCGCAGTGGCATACGTTTGGCATTGTACTCAGCCTGTTGCCCATGCTGTATTTTGTGCTGTTCGAGGCGTCCTCCTTCCGGGCAACGCCGGGCAAGCGGTTGTTCCGGCTGGAAGTTGTCTCGCTTAAGGGAGAGCGTATCTCGCACCTGCGCGCGCTGCTCAGGTTTGTCATCAAGGCGTTTTTGTCCTTCCCGCTCCTGTACGTGGGCGTGTTGATGGTGGCCTTCACCCAGCGCAAGCAGGGACTGCATGACATGATTGCGGGCACATTGGTGCTGCGCCACGCAAAACCCGCCCAGATTGTGCCTCTCCCCCCCCACGACTGAGTGCTTCTTG